>JAYUXQ010000821.1:0-3662 GCA_043752905.1 Nannocystis sp.
CTTGAGGCTCAGCACGCGAGTGATCGCCGCCGTCAGCGTGGTCTTGCCATGATCCACGTGTCCGATCGTTCCGATGTTCACGTGGGGCTTGTTACGGACGAATATTTCTTTTGCCATGGCGGTGGTTCTCCAGGAGGCGGCCCGGGGTGTGGGGGCCGGTAGATCTTTTTGAGGGAGCCCATGAGCGGATTCGAACCGCTGACCTCATCCTTACCAAGGATGTGCTCTACCAACTGAGCTACATGGGCGAAGTGATTGAGATGATTCAGGAAACAGGCAAGAGCGGGAGACGAGGGTCGAACTCGCGGCATTCAGCTTGGAAGGCTGACGCTCTACCAACTGAGCTACTCCCGCGTGGAGTCGGTCATGAGTGGATGGGGAAGGATTCGAACCTTCGAAGCAGTGATGCGGCGGATTTACAGTCCGCTCCCTTTGGCCGACTCGGGCACCCATCCGGGAGATATGTGGTGAGGGGTTGTTGTGATGAAGAGAGCCTGGCGCGAGAGAGCTGGCGATGGGACTTGAACCCGCAGCCGCCTGATTACAAATCAGGTGCTCTACCATTGAGCTACGCCAGCTTGGGAGAGCGCTTCATTCCTCCGAATTAAAGATGGCCCGCCTTTGAACCCTGGTGAGGCCCAAAAGCGGAGGCGGTGTATAGCGTTCGATCGCGGGGAGTGTCAAGCCGCGCCCGGGATTCGGCGCCCATCGATCTCTGACGGGCCAGGGGCCCGTGCGTGACCATGAACACATGGCCCACATTTTTACAGCGGGGTCGGCTCGGGGACGAAGAGCTTGCGGTCGACCGGGGCGAGCTCGGCAGGGGTGCCGTCGGGCTGGCCGGAGGCGGCCAGTTCGGGGCGGGCCTCGGGGACCAGGCGGGGGTGCGGGCGGCCGAGGGTGGTGTCCCCGGTGAGCAGGACGGCCTGCAGCTCGGAGAGCTTGGCCTCGGTCTTTTCGACGAATTCGCTGTCGTAGCCGAGCTTCCGGGCGGTCTCGAGGTTCTTCTCGAACACCCAGATCGCCTTGTTGACGACCGGGCGCAGCTGGTTCTTGAGCTCCTCGTAGTAGGCCTGGCGCTGGGTGTCGTCGAGCCATTCGGGCACGGGGGCGTGCATCATGGCGTCGTAGAACTCCTCGAAGAGGGCGCCCAGCTGGTAGCCGGCGGCCGAGACCCAGAACATGTGTTTGGCCTTGACGGCGTAGTTGTAACCGTCCTGGGCCTGCTCCAGCATGGCGAACTTGCGGGCGAAGTCCTCGGCCATGACCTTCTCGGGGAGGCGGATGGCGATGTCCCGGAAGTGTCGGTGGTGGATGGCGGCGCGGTAGAAGCGGGCCATGCCGACGAAGTAGTACGTGGTAAAACGCTCACGCCGGGCTTCCTGGGCCGCGAGGAAGATCTTGTCTGCTCGCTTGAGCGGCGGGTCGGCCTTGTCGAACTCGCCGAGCTGGAAGTAGGCGTAGCCCTGGCGGGTCAGGGCCTCGACCTGGGCGCTCGGGAGGGTCGCGCTGGCGAAGGCGGCGGCGAAGTCGTCGGCGGAGGCTTGCCACTGCTCGAGCTCGGCGTGACAGGCGCCGCGCGCGGCGTGGAGATCTCCCGGGGCGCCGTCGGCGAAGCGGGCGAGGTACTCGTCGTAAGCCCGGATCGCAGCGCCGCAGTCGCCGAGTTGCTCGTGGGCGCGGGCGAGGCCCGGGTAGGCCTGGCGGGCGCCGGCGGGGTCGTGGTCGCCGGCGAGGTAACCGGCGAACAGAGCGACGGCGCGGGCGGGTTCACCGGCGGCGAGGGCCGCCTCGGCCCCGGCGAGGGTCGGCTTCGCGGGGAGATCTCCGGCGGGCGCGGGCGAGGCCCTGGTCATGACGACGCCGGGCTCGCCCGGGGTGACGCTCGGGGTCGCGGGCTTTCCGGCGCACGCGGTCAGCAGCAGGGCGGCGCAGATCAAGCGGCGAGCCATGGTCGAAGGATGCCACGACGAAGGCCGCCCACGCGAGCGCGTGGACGGCCTTTCATGCGTGCCCGGTGAGCCGGGCGTGACGAGCAGCGGATCACTCGCCGATGCGGGCGATCGTGGTACGGGCGATCAGCACGGGGAGCTGCATCGAGGCGTCCATCGAGCCCTTCTCGCCCTTCATGACGTCCTCGAGGGCGGCGGCGCACTCGGGGCACTTGGCGTCGCCCAGGACGCGCGGGACGAGCAGCGCCATGGTGACGCGAGCGTCCGGGTTGCGGACCTTGAACGCCTTCGAGAGCTCGAGCGCGATGGTCTTGTCGCCGGGCGAGAGGCGGGCGACCTCGACGGCGGCCTTCTCACGCGCGAACCAGTCGGCGTTCTGGTCCTGCAGGGTCTTCAAGTAGCAGGCCTTGTCGGCCTGGCAGGTCTCCAGCAGCTTGAGACCGGCGTCCCACTTGGGGAGCTCCTCGAGGACCTTCTTGTCGTTCTCCTTGCGGGCGCTGGCGAGGGCGTCCTTGAGGACGGGGAGCTGTTCGGCGCTGGCGGCGAGGATGGCGAAACGGGCGGCTTCCCAGCGGATCTGGAACTTGAAGTCCGAGTTCTCGAGGGCCTCGGTGTCGTACTCGCCGGTCTTCGTGACGTCGGCGAGGCACTTGAACGCCGCGTCGCCGCCGATCCGGCCGAGGGCCTCGGTGATCGGGAACATGTCGCCGGGGTTGTGCGTGGCGTTGATGCACTTGCACATGGCGTCGACGCCCCTGGGGTCGCCGATCAGGCCGAGCGAGTTGGCGACGAAGGCCCGCAGGCTGGCGTCGTCGACCTCCTCCTCGCTGGGCTCCTCCTCCTCGGCCTTCTTCTTTTTCTTCTTGTCGGGCTTCTTCGCGACCACCGCGACGCAGTCCTTTTGCGGCATGAAGGCGACCAGCTCGTCGGTGGCGCCCTTGGTGCCCATGGCGCCCAGGATGCCGGCGGCCGTCTGCTGGACGACGAGCACGGGGACGTCGTGCTCGGCGGCGAGCTTGTTGACCTCGTCGAACTTGCCCGCGAGCATCTCCTTGAGCCGCGGGACGGCGGGCTCGCCGATCGACACGAGGGCGATCTTGGCGCGGTTGCTGATGTCGGTGGTCGACGGCGCGTCGGGGACGCGGAAGCTGACGGTCAGCAGGGCATCGACAGCGCCGGGGTCTTTGATCATGCCGAGGGCCTTGGCGGCCTCGCGGTGGACGGAGACGGGCTGGTTCTCCTTGGTCTGCTTCATGACCTCGACGAGCGGCTCGACGCCCTTCTTGTCGCGCAGCTCGCCGAGAGTCTTGGCGAGCTCGAGGCGGATCTCGCCCTCGTTCTGCTTGCTGCGGTCCTTGCTGGGGTCGGCGACGAGGCTCTTCAGGAGGGCGATGACGGCGTCGGTGGCCTCGGTGGCGCGGGCGCGCTGGATGCCGGCGAGGGCCGCGAGCACGCGCTTGCGGGCGCCGTCGGAGCCGTCGAGCGCGAGCGACTTGATCCACAGCTTGCTGCCCTCGACGCGGCCGACGTCGCGCAGCATGTTGAGCATGGTGACCTGCTGCTCCGGCGTGACCTGGTCCCACACCTCGTCGAAGATGGGGACGATCTTGCCGACGAACTCGTTGATCCGCTCGCTGTTGTCGCCGGGGGCGGTGGTCACCGTCTTCACCAGCGCCTCGAGCTGCGAGATGCTGGCCGCGCGGCTGTTGA
>JAYUXQ010000822.1:0-8992 GCA_043752905.1 Nannocystis sp.
CGGGGACCTCGGCGAGATACTCGTCGTGTACACACAACACGCCACGGCCGCCGAGGACGGCGAGGGCGGCGTGGAGGTCGATCATGGCGCGCTTGAAGCCCTCGGCGGCGGTGCCCTGGACGGGGATGTTGAGGGCGGCGTTGAAGCTGAAGTGGCCGGCCGGGAACCGCTTGCGCCGGCCGAGCGCGGTGTGGACGAGGGTGTCCTCGCGGTGGCTGCGGGGCCCCAGATCGCCGATCTTCCGATGCCAGGCGGCGATGCCCGGGAAGGTGGCGAAGAAGGCGTCGCGGGCGGCCTGGGCGGCGGTGTGGTCGAGCTCGAGGCCGTAGCTGGCGAGCGCGTAGTCCTGGAAGCGGCGCGCGCCCATGCCGAACAGGAACCCGAAGTTGACGGCCTTGGCGAGCTTGCGCTCGTGGCTCGAGATCTCGGACTCGGGCTTGCCGGCGAGGGTCGCCGCGGTCGCGCGGTGCGGGTCGCGGCCCTCCTGGAACACGCGTCGCAGGGCCGCGCAGGGGGCCAGCTGCGCGGCGACTCGCAGCTCGATCTGCGCGTAGTCGGCGATGATGAGGACGTTGCCGGGGGCCGGCACGAAGCAGCCGCGCAGGCCAGGGGCGGTGTGCTCGGCGGGGACCTGTTGCAGGTTGGGCTGCGAGCAGGCGAAGCGCCCGGAGTCGGTCGCCAGCGGGTGCAGGTGCGGGCGCATGCGGCCGTCGTCGGCGACGAAGTCTCGCGGCCAGTTGGCGTAGGTCGAGAGGAGCTTGTCGAGCTGGGCGACGCGCTCCGGGGCGGGGTTGGTGTCGCGCTCGCGCTGCCAGCCCTGGGCGATCCTATTAAAGCCGGCGACGTCGAGGCCGACGCCGGCGGCCTCCATGGCGAGGACGGCGGGCAGCAGCCGGCACTCGAGGTCGTAGACGCGGGATAATCCCCGCTCGCGCAGCACGGGGGTCAGCGCGCGCAGCAGCGGGACCAGGCAGTCGGCGGCGGCGGCGGCGACCGGGTAGCGGGCGATCGCCGGGCTGACCTGTCCCTGCTGGACCTGGCCGGGCAGGCCGCGCTCCAGGTGCCCGGTGGCCAGCGCGGCGAGCTCGAGGGTGTCGTGGCGTACGCCGGTGCCCTCGGCCAGCAAGGTCGCTGCGATCAGGGTGCAGCCGAAGCGCGGCGGCGAGATGCCGAGAGGTTGCAGCGCGGCGAGGCTAAAGTGGGCGTCGTGAAAGACGACGTAAGGGATGGACTGGTCCGTGCCGGCGAGCAGTGCTTGCAAGGGGCGCAGGTCGTGCAGGCAGGCGAGGTGGAGGATGAAGACGCGGTCGCCGGCGGCGAGGGCGAGCAGCTCGGCGTGGAGGCGGCGGGGGTCGTGGGCGGCCTCACGGGGCAGGTCGGGGTGGGGCGCGGCGAGCAGCACGACGAGGCCGAGGGCGGCCGGGGCGAGGGCGGCGAGCTCGGTGAGCGCGGTCGCGAACGAGGATCCGTCGCGCAGGTGGACGGTGGCGGCGGTCGGCCAGGGCACGACGCTCGCGGCGGAGTCGCGGCCGGTGGGGGTCGGCGCGCTCGGTGGGCCTTGCGGACGCACGGGGCGGGCAGTGTAGCGCGGCGAGGGCGAGCGAGGTGGACGGGCGTGAGCGGCGACACGCCCCCGGCTTGCGAGGATTGCTGTGAAGTTGGCGCCTGGGCTGCCGCGTACGGGGTTTTCGACTACACCATCGGTCATGGAAGATCTGGTCAAGCTGTCGGGCAGGGCGTCGGAGAAGCTGCCGATTGTCGGGCGTGGCGAGCACGCGCACAAGCCTCCGGTCGACCCGGAGACGCTGGTCCACCGCCAGCTGCTCGGCGGCGACTTCTGGCGCCGGATCCCGGCCTATCGCGACATCGACGAGGCGACCTTTCTCGACCACAAGTGGCAGAGCAAGCACACGATCATCAAGCCGGACAAGCTGCTGGAGGTCGTGCACGAGCTGGTGCCGCCGGGCTTCATCGACGACGTGCGCGACGGCTTTCATCGCTCGCCGATGAGCGTGCGGGTGTCGCCGTATCTCCTGAGCCTGATCGACTGGTCGCGCCCGCACGAGGACCCGCTGCGCCGCCAGTTCATCCCGCTGGGCAGCGCGCTGCTGCCCGACCACCCCAAGCTCGACCTCGATTCATTGCATGAGCAGGCGGACGCGCCGGTGCCGGGGCTGACGCACCGCTACCCGGACAAGGCGCTGTTCCTGGCGCTCGACACGTGCCCGGTGTACTGCCGGTTCTGCACGCGCAGCTACGCGGTCGGCATCGATACGGACCAGGTCGAGAAGGTGAGCCTCAAGCCGACGATGGAGCGCTGGGAGCAGGCGTTCGCGTACATCGCGTCGCGCCCTGAGCTCGAGGACATCGTCATCAGCGGCGGCGACTCCTATAATTTGCGAGCGGAGCACATCACGGCGATCGGGAACCGCCTGCTCGACATGCCCCATGTTCGGCGCATGCGCTTCGCTACCAAGGGTCCGGCCGTCATGCCGCAGAAGATCTTGACGGACGACGCGTGGTTCTCGGCGCTGGCCGGCGTGGTCGAGCGCGGGCGCAAGATGCACAAGGAGGTCGTGCTGCACACGCACTTCAACCATCCCACGGAGCTGACGGAGATCACGCAGCGGGCGATGAACCGGCTGTTCGAGGCCGGCATCACGGTGAGGAATCAGTCCGTCCTGCAGCGCGGCGTCAACGACAGCACGGAGACGATGCGCCTGCTGATCAAGCGGATGAGTCATCTAAACGTGCACGCGTACTACGTGTACGTGCACGACCTCGTGAAGGGGGTCGAGGACCTGCGCACGACGGTCGGCACGGCGGTCGAGCTCGAGAAGCAGGTCCGCGGACTGACGGCCGGCTTCAACACGCCGACCTTCGTGGTCGACGCGCCGGGCGGCGGCGGCAAGCGCGACGTCCACTCCTTCGAGCACTACAACCCGGAGACGGGGGTCAGCGTGTATCGCAGCCCCAACGTCAACGCGGACGCGTTCTATCTGTACTTCGACCCGATCGACCAGCTGCCCGAGTCCGGCCGCCAGCGCTGGGCCGACCCGGCGCAGCACGAGCCGATGCTCAAGGAAGCGATCGCAGCGGCGAGGGCTCGCGTGCGCTAGTCGTTGTCGGTCGCCGGGGTACGCGATGGCCCGGCAAGAACAGGGGCCCGGCGAGGACACGGGCCGTTGAGGACGGCGAGGAAAGGGGTCCGGCGAGGACGGGAGCGCGGCGCGGACAGGGGGACTGTCGGGGGGTAGCGTCGACAGGGTGTTCGCCGGGTCCTCGCCCGATCGGGCGTCCGCGACTCAGCCGCGTTCGCGGTCCCCGGCGAACAGACGGCTGCGCAGGCGAGCCTGAATGTTGCGCGTCTGGGCGCTGTTCACGTGGTTGGCGTGACGATGAAACAGCAGGCGAAACGGGTCGCCCTCGCCGGAGCGCTCAGAGGCGTCGCGGTGGTCGCGGTGGTCACGGTGGTCGCGGTCGGCCGACTCGGCGTGGTCGGATGGGGCGGCTCCCGGGTGGGAAGTTGGAGAATGGATGATCATGGGGGGCCTTCCGGACGGGGGATGCGTCAGGCTGTGGAGGTAGTGTCTCGAGCGGAGCGATAGATCACGAAAATCTTCCTGACACCTCGTGAGTCCACGAACCCACGTGTGGAGAGCCGCACGAACGCGGACACGGTGTTCCACGCGGTCCTCCGGCGTCTTCGCGGGCTGCACCTGCCCTTCGGAGCAACAGGTCCGATCGCCGTCCGAGGGCGCCTCCGTCGGCCTGTGCAGGGGCCCGCTGTCACGATCGCCGAGAGGGTGTGGACCGGATCACCCACGAAATCAATGACGTGTATTTCAGGCGCAGCGACACCCGACTGCAGCCTCGCGGGCCGCGATCGGGTGGCTGTCCGATCGGACAGGTCTCAGCCGTGTCCGCTCGCGGCTGCTCGCTAATGGTGATGCTCGGCGCCGCCGGTGAGGGCGTCGATCTCGTGCCCGCCGTGGCCAGGTGCGAGCTCCATCGGGCGGTTGCTGTGGCGCGCGAACTGAACGGCGTCGCGCAGGCGCTCGAACAGCTGGCGGTGGTTGGGCATGCCGTGGAGGACGAGGGTCGCGTCGGTCTGGTCGGTGCCGATGAGGATGATCTTGGCGTTGTCGAACATCTGGTCGATCAGGTTGCGCTCGTAGCGGACGTCGAGCACGCGCCATAGCTCGAGGGTGTCGAGGCGGGTCGAGAGCACGCCGCGCTCGGTCTCCACGCGGCGGCGGCTGATCTTGTACCTGTGCTTGATGTGGACGAGGTAGCTCCACAGCAGCGGCGGCACGCCGACCAGGCTCAGGACCCACAGCGGGTAGTCTTTGGGGGCGTCGAGCTGCAGCAGCGCCCAGCCGATGGCGCCGCCGGCGATGCAGACGCAGACCCACATCAAGTAAGTGCCGATATTGGCGCTATGCTTGGCGTTGCCCTCGAAGAGGACCTCGTCGGTGACCGGCTGCGGGCTCGAGCCAGCGGGCGGCTGGGCCTGTGGCGGCGGCACTGTCGGTTCCGGTGCGGCCATCGGAGCGGCGGGCGCGTCTGCGGGCGGTGTCTGCATGGCGGCAAGGGTGGCACGCCCGCGTGCGTCCTGGCAACTCGGCCGCGGACGCGCCCGTGGGCGCCCGTGGTCGGCCGCGGCGCGCGCTCAGGACATGTCCGAAGGGGCAGCCTCGAGGTCGAACACGGTGCCGTCGGCGAGGCGCACGGGGGTCGCGTGGTGTTCGATGCCGTGCTCGCGCAGGACGGCGTCGACGATGTCGGCGACCTTGCCGACGAGGCCCGTGCAGAACTGGTGGCGGGCGGGACCCATGAAGTCGCCGTGCGGGGCGGTGAGGTTGTTGCAGACGAGGTCGGGCCCGGGGCCGTGTCCGAGGCCGACGGCGATCCTGTCGTCGTAGGACTGCATGGCGGCGCGCAGGGCCGGGGTGACCTTGCCGGTCGGGTCGGGGTCGCCGAGGAATTCGCCGAGCAGCAGCTGGCCGGCGACGACCGCACCGCAGGTGCCGCGGCCGGTGATGCCGCCGCGGCGCAGGCTCTGGTAGGCCGCGCTGGGGCGGTCGAAGGTCTCGGCGAGGGCGATGCCACACGAGCGATGCGGGGTGCGGGTGCCCTCGTAGAGGACGAGGGCCTTGCTGCGCAGGGGACCGCGACCGGAGGACATGCGGGACAGTGTGCCACGCTCGCGCGGCGGCGGGGGATCGTCTACCGTGGGGCATGTCCTGGACCGACCCGCGAGGCGACATCGAGGCCCTGCTGCCGCAGCTGCGGCAGATCCGGCGTGACATCCACAAGCACCCGGAGCTCGGCTTCGAGGAGACGCGCACGCAGGCGCTGTGCCGCGCGTGGCTGGAAGCGCGGGGGTATGCTCCGCGGGACTGCGCCGAGACCGGCTTGATCGCCGACCTCGACCCCGGTGCGAACGGGCCGGTGATTGCGCTGCGGGCGGACCTCGACTGCTTGCCGATGCACGAGCCGACCGACATCTTGCATCGCTCGATCCATCCGAACAAGGCGCACAAGTGCGGCCACGACGGGCACACGGCGATCCTGCTCGGCGTGGCGGACCTGCTGGCACGTTACCGCGAGGAGGTCGGCGGCAACGTGCGTCTGCTGTTTCAGCCGGCGGAGGAGGGCGTGCGCGGCGGCGGAGCGAAGGTGATGGTCGCCGAGGGGGCGCTCGCCGGAGTGGCCGAGGTCTACGGCCTGCACAATTGGCCAGGCTTCCCCAAGGGACAGGTGCACGTGAAGCCGGGGGCGATGCTGGCGCAGGTGCACACGTTGAAGCTGACGATCCACGGCAAGGGCGGGCACGCGAGTCAGCCGCAGATGTGCAGGGACCCGATCGTGGCGGGGGCGCACCTGGTGAGCGCGCTGCAGACGGTGGTGGCGCGCGGGCTCGGGTATCAGGGCGGCGCAGTGCTGTCGATCACGCAGTTCTCGGCCGGCACGACGCACAACGTGATCCCCGACATGGCGACGATGCAGGGCACGGTGCGGACCTTCGACCCGGCGGTCGGTCAGGTGGTGCTGGCGCGGCTGCGGGAGATCGTCGACGGTACGGCGACGGCGTTCGGCGTGACGATCGCCCTCGAGATCGAGACCGGGTACCCGGTGACGCACAACGACCCGCGCTGCGCGGCCGCGGTGGCGCGCGTGGCGACGGCGCAGCTCGGGGCGGCGCGGGTGACCGATCAGGACCTGCCGTGCGCGGGCGGGGAGGACTTCGCGTATCTGTCGCAGGTGGTGCCGGGCGCGTACTTCTTCGTCGGGGCGCGGCGCGAGGGCGAGGACACGCCGGTGTGTCATCACCCGGACTTCGACTTCGACGACGACCTGATCCCGACGGGGATCGCGATGTTCCTCGGGCTCGTGCGCGACCGACTGGCCGAGCTGCGCGCATGAGCCTGACGATCGCGGTGATCACCGGGGCGTCGGCGGGGCTCGGCGAGGCGTTCGCGCGGGCGGTCGACGTGCACCCGGCGTTTCGCGGGGTGCAGGAGATCTGGCTGGTCGCGCGCCGCGGGGAGCGCCTGCAGGCGCTCGCGTCGACGCTCGGGTCGGGTCGCGGGGTCGCGGTGGTCGCCGACCTGGCGACCGCGGAGGGGGTCGAGGGGGTGCTCGCGCGGGCCCGGGCGAGTGATGCGCGCGTGCGGCTGCTGGTCAACAACGCCGGCTTCGGATTACTCGGGCCGATGCTCGAGCAGTCGCCGGAAGAGCTGGGGCGCCTGCTGGATCTGAACGTTCGCGCAGGCACGCTGCTGCTGCGTGGGCTCGGTCCGCGGATGGACGCCGGGGCGGGGGTGTTGCAGGTGGCCTCGGCGGCGGCGTACGTGCCGGCGCCGTACTTCGCCGCGTACGCGGCGAGCAAGAGCTACGCGCTGGCGCTGGCGCTGGCGCTGCGCGAGGAGTGGCGGGCGCGCGGGATCTCGGTGTGCGCGGTGTGCCCGGGGCCGGTGCGAACGGAGTTCTTCGCGGTCGCCGGGGGACGCCGTGAAGGCGAGGAAGTGACGGACTCCGGGATGTCGGCGCCGCAGGTGGTGGCCCTAGCGCTGCGCGACTTGCTCCGGGGCCGGGCCGTGTCGCACGCGGGGATCGGCCCGGGTCTGCTGGCGCGTCTGGCTGGAGTGTTGCCGCGAGGGGTGCTCGTTCGCGTCGCGGGGCGGCGAAATCTCCGGCGGGGCCCCCTCGCCAGGACCGGCCCCGGGGGCCCGCCGGGGGGCTCCAGCGGGGCATGAGCGCGGCGGCGAGGCCGGCAAAACTCGCGGCCGGCCCCGGCTTCTCTGGCCCCAGGGACGGCTATACGAGTCATTGCCAGGCCGGCCGCGGCGTGTAAAGACAGGTCTCCTCGACGTCGCCATGCCCTCTCTGCCGCTCGACGCGATCGCCACACTCCTTGATCAGGGCGCCGCCGATTCGGCGGTGCGCCTGCTCCGGAGCTCATGGGAGCCCGAGCTTCCGCCCGACGATCTGGTTCGCATGTACTGCATGTGGATCCGCGGGCTGTGTGAGACCGACGAGCTGGACAGCGCGCTGACGCTGGCGAAGCGGGCGGCCAGCGAGTTCCCGCGGGAGATCGACATCCTCATCGCGCTCGGCAACGTGCACGACCTGTTCGGCGAGCTCGAGGAGGCGCGCGGCGCCTTCGAGGTCGCGATCGACGTCGACCCGGCCGGCGCGCTGCAACACTACAACCTCGGCGCGGTGCTCGAGCGGCTCGGGCGCGAGGCCGAGGCCGAGACTTGCTACCGCCACGCCAACGAGGCGGACCGCGGCGGCGGTGCGATGTACGAGGCGACCTCTGCGCTCGGGGCGATGCTGCGGCGGCAGGGTCGGCTCGAGGAGGCGGAGCAGGTCTACGACGCCTACCTCGCGTACGACCCGATCCACGTCGAGATCTTGGTCGAGCACGGCATCTGTCTCTCGGATCTCGAGCGCTTCGAGGAGGCGATCGAGCGCTTCAACTTCGCGCTCAGCATCGACCCCGAGCACGCGGGGGCCCAGTACAACAAGGCGATCACGCTGTATCGCGTCGGCAAGCACGAGCAGGCCCAGGGCGCGCTCGAGCAGGCGCGCCGGCTCGACCCGGAGAACGCGCTGACGCTGGCGGTGCTCGGCGGCTGGCGCCTGAGCGCCGCCGACTGCGACCTCGACGAGGCGCTGGGCCTGCTTTATGGCGCGCTCGACCTGCTCGAGCGGCGCTACAGCGGCGACGCCGGCAACGCGGGTTATTGCAGCCTCGTGGTCGAGGAGGTGTTCGAGGCGCTGTGGCAGACCGGCCGCAAGGGCGAGGCCCGCGAGGTGGCGCGCATCGCCGGCCAGCGCGAGTGGATCACGCCGCACATCCTCGACAGCCTCAACGAGGCCGATCATGGCCGCTCGCCGCAGGTCACGATCTTCACGGTGCTCGCGCGCGCCGAGGCCGGTGAGCGGCCCGCGTACTGGCCCGAGAACTCCGACGGCTACACGACCGGCCTGACGGTGCTCGCGTGCGACGAGGACGAGGCCCGCGAGTTCTCGCTCGAGTACCTGCGCAGCATCGAACCCTCGCCGACGGTGCGCTTCACCATCGATGTCGTGCCGCCGAAGCAGCCCGAGCCGGCCGTGGCGAACATGGCCGCGGCGGGCACCGCGGGGAATTCGGCGACGAATTCGGCGGGTCCGGCGGCGAGCACGACCGGGACTTCGGCTGCGCCAGCGGGCGCGAGTTCGGGTCTCGATGCCGCAGGTCCGGCCCAGCCGCGGGCGCGCGGCGTGTTCCGGGTGCACGCGCAGCGAGCCTACATTTATCGCTCGTGACGCGATGGCCGGCGCGATGAGCTGGCGCGATGAGCTGGCGCGATGAGCTGGCGAGTAACCCGATCTTCCACATCAACCCGGACCTCGCGGACGTGCCGAACCTGTTGACCGCGCAGAACTACGTGCTGTGCAACGCGGACAGCGTGGTGACCGTGCCCGACGGCCGCGA
>JAYUXQ010000823.1:0-3658 GCA_043752905.1 Nannocystis sp.
GGGTGATGCGTCGCTGTTACCGTGCCGCCATGTCGACGACGCCGATCGCCGCGGACGCGCCGGGAGACCTCGATCGCCTGTACGGCTACGCCGCGTGGATGCTCGGCGACCGCGCGGCCGCCCTCGCGGCCGTGCGCAGCGCGCTGGCCAGCGCGGGCCCCGGCCCCTCGTTGACCCGGCTGCCTGCCCTGCGCACCACGATCCTCGCGCACGCGGCCCGGCGCAGGCAGAGCCCCGCCGGCCTGCGTGCCCGCCTCGACGACACGCTGCGCCTGGGCACCAGCCTGTCGATGAAGATGGGCCCGACGGCGCTGCGCAGCGGCGTGCGCCGGCTCCCGGTGCTGCTGACCGGCTTCATGCAAAGCTGCCTGATCGCGGCCGTGCAGGCGCTCCCGCCGTTGCAGCGCGAGGCCTTCGTCCTGCTCATCGTGTTCGGCTTGCCCGAGGCGGAGGTCATCGCGCTGCAGGGCGGCTCGACGCGCGGCTTCTCGAGCGTCAAGGCGAAGATGATGAAGTCGATGGACGGCTACCTCGGGCCGCGCTGCGGGCACCTGCACCCGGCGAACCCGTGCAAGTGCCCGAACCGCCTGCAAGGCGCGCTCGACCAGAACTTCGTGCAGCTGCCCGAGCACGAGCGCGTCGACGAGAACTATCCGAACGGGGTGTTCGCCGACCTGCGGCAGCTGTTCGCCGCGTTGCCCCCGCTGCGCCTCGTGGATGGGGCGCTCTCGTCGTAGGCTGGTGACGTCGCACGGCCGGGGCGGGTCCGGCTCGGTGGTTGCGCGACCCAGACCCTGCACGAAAGGCCGGACGGTCGACGGAGCCGAGAGCCGGACTCGCCCCGGCCTGCGCATATGATATGGCCGTGCGGACCCGCCCCGGCCTGATCATATGATATGTCCGTGCGGACATACACGGCCCGGGCACCGATACACCACCCGGGCACCGGTACACCGCCCGCGCACCGGTACATCGCCCGCGCGCCGGTACACCGCCCGATACAATGCCCACACCCGATCTTTACCACGGACCCCACGGCCGACCTCCGCGAACCGAGCCGTCCAGATCCGCGCCGGACCGCAGATTGGGTCCCCGCGACCCCGCGTCGGCGCGCGAGCGGCCGCTGTACGCGAAGCCCGCCGGCGGGGATGATGCAGGTATGTACTTTCGGCGCACCTCTACCTTGATGGCCGTGACGCTGGCTGCGACGATCGCGTTCACGTGTACCAGCGGCGGCGACGACACGACCTCGGCCGGTACGGGCAGCACCGGCACCAGCGCCGGGCCCACCAGCGACCCGACCACGCAGACGGGCACCAGCGGCGATCCGCCGACCAGCGCGACGGCTTCGACGGACCCGACCACGAACCCGACGACCATGCCCGGCACGGTGACGGACCCGACGACGACGACCGGCCCCGATCCGACGCAGGGCACGATGACCGGGCCGGGCACGGACGCGACGACGGACGCGACGACGGACGCGACCGGCGATCCGAGCGGCGACCCGGTCGGCGATCCGACCACGGACACCGCGGGGGACGACAGCACCTTGTGCGCGAGTCAGGCGGAGGGGCGCTATTTTCCAGATGACGCGTGGTTCTACCAGGATGTCAGCGGCGCGCCGGTGACGGCGGATTCGTCGGCGATTACGCAGTGGATGGTGCAGAACATGGGCCCGGGCGGGTGGGGGACCGGGAGCATGCGGATCGACTTCAGCATCGTGGCGATCGACGCGCCGGCGGGGACGATGAAGCGGGACTTCACGCTCGATCAGGATTACTACTACGAGCCGGATTGTGACACTGCGCCGGTGCCTCTGCCGCCGGGCGGCTATGTCGAGGATTACCCGCAGGATCCGCCGGACCCGAATAATCAATGGGCGGGCTACGATTGCGCGGGGTTCGGCGACGGGGCGGACTGCCACATGATCGTCGTGTCGCGCTCCGAGCAGCGGCTTTACGAGATCTATCATGCGACCGTGGACAATACGGACACCTTCTATGGCGGGTGCGAGGCGCTGTGGTCGACCGCGGCGGCGCCGGGGCCCGACGGGCGCGGGCAGCAGTGCACCAGCGCGGACGCGGCGGGCTTCCCGATCGCGCCGTTGCTGTTTAGCGCGGAGGAGGTCAAGGCCGGGGTCATCGACCACGCGATCCGCTTCATTTTGCCGAACTCGATGATCCGGGCCAAGAAGTACGTCGCGCCGGCGACCCACGGGACCAACACGAGCGGGCCGGCGACCTCGATCCCGTACGGCGGGCACATGCGGCTGCGTGCGGATTACCCGGTCGACACGCTCAAGCCGGCGGCGCAGGTGGTCGCCAGGGCCATGCAGAAATACGGGATGTACATGGCGGACGGCGGCAACATCGCCCTGACGGCCCAGGCCGACGTCGTCAGCTGCGCCACCTGGGCGGAGGTCGACCTCGGGCCGCACGACCTCAACATGCTCAAGGCGACCGACTTCGAGGTCATCGACCACG
This sequence comes from Nannocystis sp., assembly GCA_043752905.1. Lineage (GTDB taxonomy): Bacteria > Myxococcota_A > Polyangia > Nannocystales > Nannocystaceae > Nannocystis. Next base: position 2,487 of record JAYUXQ010000823.1, read on the forward strand.
GGCCGACCATGGACGTGACCTACGAGTGCGTCCGGACCCCGCTCACGGAGTAGGCCGCGAGGCTGCGGCGTGCTAAGACGCGCCGCAGCGATGACCCGCGCCTCCGTCACTCCTCCTGGCTCGCCGACCCCGGGGCTCTCGGCCGACGAGGAGCGCCGCGTGCTGCACAACATCGACCGCATCGAGGACCGCCTGCGCGACGCGCCCGAGGGTCTGCACGACTTCGGAGAGGCCGCCGAGCCCGAGGCGCTGGAGGCCAGCCCGCTGCCGCCGGCGGCGAGGCTGCTGTGGGCGCAGTGGGACGGCCTCGAGCTGGCCGCGGGGGAGCTGCGCCTGTGGACCCTCGCCGAGATCGCGACGGGCAGCGAGGAGGGGCGCGCCGAGGGCCGCCTGCGCCCGGACGACCTGGTGATCGGTGAGCGCGGTGGGGACCTGCTGGTGCTCTGCGGGGACCCCCACGCCGAGGGCGCGGACGTCGTGCGCGTCGACGAGGACGGCGACCGCCTGCCGCACAGCACCTGCGTCGACCTGCTCGTGCTCGCGGTGTTCGGCGAGGTGTCGGTGCTTTATGACGAGGAGGGCGAGTTCCAGGAGGAGCTGTTCGGGCCCGACGGGCAGATGACCCGCGCCTCCGAGCGGAGGTTGTTGCGCCGCCACCTCGACCTCGACCCCGACGCGCCGCTGGCCCGCTTCAAGCTGGCGCAGTCGCTGCGCCGCGCGGGTGAGCTGCGAGCGGCGGCCGGCGAGCTGCGCCAGCTGCTGCGCCGCGCGCCCGAGTTCGCGTGGGCGCACCACGAGCAGGGCCGCGTCAGCCTCGGGCTCGGGGGGCTCGGGGCACCCGCCGACGCGCAGCGGTCGTTCATGCAGGGCGCGGAGCTGTCGGCCGACGAGGGCGTGCAGGGCTACTTTTTGGCGTGGGCCTGCGTCGCGGCCGAGGCCGCCGCCGCGGCGGGACCCGAACCTGCCTCGAAGGACAGGCGTGGCGCCCGCGACCCGCTGCCGGACCGCGCCGCGCTGGCGGCCCGGGTGCTCGCGCGCAGCCCCGAGTTCGCGCGCGCCCAGGAGGCCGCGCTGCGCGAGGCGCTCGAGGTCGAGAACGCCGCGCGTGCCGACGAGGCGCTGCGCCTCGGCCTCGCGGTGATGCCGGGCCACGTCGGCCTGCTGAGCCTGCG
>JAYUXQ010000824.1:0-3654 GCA_043752905.1 Nannocystis sp.
CGCGCGCGTCGACCCGCGTATGGAGGCGCGGGCGCCGGTGCGTGCGCCGCGGGTCGAGCCTCCGGTGGCGCCGACCAGCGGTGACCCGAGCGACATCCCGGCGTTCCTGCGCCGGCGCGACGACAGCGGCCTTATCCGCTGAGTCGGTCGAGCACGACGCCGCGACGCCTTCGGGCGCGCGGCGTTTTGCAATTGTGCGCGCGAACGAGCCGTGCGATTGATGGTGGGCGGTCCGCCGCACGCAGGTCGTGGCCGCAGCTGTGGCGGCTTGTGGCACGCTCGGGCCATGGAGATGCGGGAGACGATCGACCTCGAGGTGAAGCGCCTGGGCTTGCCTGGTTTGCGGACCGAGCTGGCGGCGCTGGAGCAGGAGATGTTCTCGCTGGGGCGGCGCGAGTCGGAGCTGCGGCGGTCGATCTCGCTGTGGGACCGCTGGATGATCTTGCACGATACGGCGGCGGAGAAGCAGGTCAAGGGCGGGCGGCGCCGGCGGGGGCAGGTGGCGAAGTCGCTGGCGTATGTGAAGGGGCAGGTGGCGACCGCCAATGCGACGCTCGGGGAGCTGTGTCCGCCGTTCGCGGTCGCGGTCGGGCTCGCCGAGTGCTTGCCACTGGCGTACACCGGGCTCGCGGTCGAGGGGATCCTCTTTCGTCGGGTGGGTCGCGGGGACGATCTGCGCTCGGCGCTCGGCGGGCTGGTCGCGCTGCTGCGTCGGACGTACTTTCCGGGGCTCGACTTCGCGGCGCTGCGGGCCCGGCTGGCCGACGCCTCGGCGTGTCAGACGCTGGCGGGGCTGGCGGAGGTGCCGTTGCCGATGCACACGCGACTCGGGCACGCGCCGCTCGCGGGTGACGCGCCGCTGGGCAAGGTGGCGGAGCGGCTGCTCGACAACGGGTTCTTCGCGGCCCGTTACCGCGAGGACGCGCTGGCCAGTCGCTGCGCGGAGCTGGGGAGCACGGCGACGGCGGCCGGCGCCGCGGTCGGCTTTTGGGATCGGATCAACGTGCTGTCGGCGTCGCCCGACGAGCTGGTGCGCGACGAGGCGAAGGCGGCGATCAAGGCGGCGCAGGAGGAGCTACGGCAGCTCGTCGATCGCCAGCAGCGACTGTTGCATGACGCGATGCGGGCCTATCCGCCGCTCGACTTCTATCACGGGGTGGTCGAGGCGCTCGGGCTGGTCTCGTTGCTCAAGGCCGACAGGGAGCCGGTGCTGTCGGTGCGGGGCACGATCGAGAAGCGGGCGGTGATCGTGCCGCGGGCGCTGTTGCTGGCGGCGATCCGGAGGTTACAGGACGCGTTCGCGGCGACCTTCCCCGGGGTGCCGGCCCCGCGCGAGCTGGCCCATCGCAGCGCGGGCGAGTCGCCGCGGCTGCAGGGTCACGCGGCGGCGGCGGCGTTCATGGAGCGCGCCGAGGCGTCGACGCGGCTGCGGGCGCTGCGGGACGAGGCGCTGGTGCACGCGGGGATGATCGGGCAACTCGGGCGCGAGCTGGCGGAGGTCGAGGGCCAGATCTCGCTGGTCGACCGGCTGGTGTTCTGGTCGGACACGGACGCCGAGAAGGCCGCGAAGACGCTCGCACGGCGGGCCGAGGCCAACGTCGCGTGGACCTGGGAGCTGTGGGAGAAGATGCTCGCGCAGGCGCGGGCGATCGGCGCGGGCATCGGGCCGATCGTGATGCGCGACTGGGCACTGGTGGTGATCACCCGCATCGCGGCGATCCACACCGACAGCGGATCCAGCAGCTTTCCCAGGGGCTGCGAGGTGTACAAGCGCGAGGAGGCGATCGCGTCGATCGAGGGCCTGCGCGGGGTCTTTGCGAAGATCTACGGGGTCGTCGGCGGCGTGTCGGAGCTGATGGTCGCAACGATGAACGCCCGGCCGGCGGAGCCCGCGGTGCTCGAGGATCCGATCCAGGGCTATGCGCCGATGGGCGGCGATAGTTTGCACGGACTGCTGGCGCGGCGCCTCGAGGGCACGGCGTTTCGTACGCTCTATCAAGAGGTCTCGCAGCAGCTGGGCACGCTGCATCGGGCGAGCGACGAGCGGGCCACCGTGGAGGGCGAGATCTCGGTGTGGGACCGCCTCAACGTGTTCAGCACGACGCAGGCCGAGGCGCGGCGCAACGAGCTCAAGGCCCAGATCGGCGACCTGCGCGGCGGGCTGGCCCAGCAGCGCGCGCAGCTGGGCGCGGTCTTCTGGGCGGCGCTGCGCGAGTATCCGCCGGCGCTGCTGCGGGCCGAGCTCGACGCGGTGTGCGAGGCGGTCGAGGACATCCGCGCGGTGTGTCACTCGTATACCGTCACGACCGGCAGCGGCAACAACCGCCGCACCGAGACGCGCTACCGCTGCGAGCTGCTCGGTCACGAGGCTGCGGTGACGGCGATGACGCAGTGGTCGGTGTTGATGGTCAAGGTGTTCGGCGAGCAGCTGACGTATCACGAGCTGCTGGAGGCGGTGGAGCTCGAGCCGACCGGGGGCGACCGGCCCCCGCAGAGCTGAGGGCTTGCGCCGGATCGCGGATTTTGTGAAAACCGCCCGGGGCCCGGAATGTCCGGGCGCCCGGCCGCGTAGGCGGGGACCGGAGCCAGCACGTGGAATATTTGAAGCCCGTCAACACCCAGGACCTGCGGCCGATCGGGACGATCAGCCTGGCGATCGCCATGGTCGCGGCGACCTTCATCGCGGCGAGCACGTGGGAGCGCGTGAAGGTCAAGCCCGAGGCGCGTAGCATCGAGATCACGGGCTCGGCGAAGAAGCGCATCGTGTCCGATCTGATCGAGTGGTCGGCGAGCATCGAGTCGAGCGCGCCGGATCGTATGGCGGCTTACAAGCAGTTGCACGACCACGCCTCGCGCGCGCAGGAGTTCCTGACCGGCCGCGGCGTGGCGGCGAAGGAGATCTGGGCCTCGTCGGTGTCGGTCGACGCGATCTACGAGACCGAGTATATCGGCACCGGCGAGGACCGCATCGCCCGCCAGAAGCTCCAGGGCTACATGGCGCGCCAGTCGGTGGTCGTGCGATCGGCCGACGTGCCGCTGGTGGAGAAGATGTCGCGCGAGGTCACGGAGCTGCTCGAGCAGGGCATCACGATCACGTCGTCGGCGCCGCTCTACCACTACACCAAGCTCGGCGAGATGAAGATCGAGATGCTCGCGGAGGCGTCCAAGGACGCCCGCACGCGTGCCGAGAACATGGTCGCGTCTGCGGGTGGCGCGACGCTCGGCAAGCTGGTCAGCGCCGACATGGGCATCATCAACATCAACCCGGCCAACTCGACGCAGGGCTCGTGGGACGGCAACAACGACACGTCCTCGCTCGAGAAGGACATCATTACGATCATCCACGCGACCTACGAGCTCGAGTGAGCCGGGCGGGATGGCGGGATGGCCGGTGGCCGGTGTAGGTGTCCGCCCGCAAAGATCGCCGCGGATCGATCGTCGGCGGCCGCGCGATCGCGGACTCGAGTTACACTGCTGGCCATGAAGCCCGGTCCCGTCCGTCCTATCCTCGTCAGCCTGATCCTCCTCGGCGCGCACGCGATGGTTGCATGTGCAGAGAAGGGCGGCACGACCGAGAGCGACGGCTCCACCGGCGAGTCGAGCTCGGGCAGCACGAGCACGGCGAGCACGGCGAGCACGGCGAGCACGGCGAGC
>JAYUXQ010000825.1:0-3647 GCA_043752905.1 Nannocystis sp.
ACCACCTGCCGTCCCGGCCATCGGCCAGCCCGGGGCGGCCACGCCGTCGACCGGCAAACCAGCGCCGGCCCCGACCCCGACAGCGCCGGCCAGGCCAGAGGCTTCGACTCCGACGCCCACGCCGGCCCCGCCAGCCAAGCCCCCAGCGCCGGCCAAACCGGGGGCGGCCACGCCGGCTCCGACGGCGCCCACGGCCGCAACCCCGACAGCGCCGGCCAGGCCCGGAACCTCCACGCCGGCTCCGACGGCCAGGCCGACGCCCGCCCCGCCAGCGGCGGCCAAGCCGACACCCGTCCCACCGGCGACGGCCAAGCCGACACCCGTCCCACCGGCGACGGCCAAGCCGCAGCCCCCCGCGGCCAAGCCCACGACGCCTCCCGCCACTCAGCCCGGCAGCTCGCCTCCGCCGGCCACCAAACCCGCGACCCCGTCGGCTGCGCAAAAGCCGGGCGCCACCTGAGCGTCGCCGCGCGCTACCGAGCCCGACGCGCAGCTGGATATTCAGCCTGGCCGCCCGCGCGTCGCATCGCCTGGCGAATGAAGAATGTGCCTCAAATCGCCACCTGCGGGCAGTTTTCCGCGATCCGGGAAATTTCTGGCGGCCCTGTCAGATCTTTTGTGCGGCTCCTCGCGTTCATCCCGGCAACGGCGATGATGGTTTACCTGGCTCCAGAGACTTTGCGGACCCGACGGGCATCGATGCTCGCGCGCGCGCCCGCGACTCTCCGCCGCTCGCCTGGGCGCGCTCTCAGCTCCGCGTGTCACCCCCCCGGCCTCACTGGCGCCTGGCCGGGCGAAAACCTCCACGCGTTCCGCAACGGATCGTGGAACTTCTGGACCGCTTCGCTGTATAACGCAGCGATGCTCCGCACCCTCGCATCGGCCGTATCGGCCGGTCGTGACGCGAAGGCCCACCCGGCCCGCGCGCGGAGCATGCACCGCGTCCTCGCGGCTCTCGTCGTCGGCTTGCTCGGCGCCCAAACGGCCCAAGCTGCCCCTGCTGCCCCTGCTGTGCCTGCATCCGCTGGATCCGCGAAGAAGCAGCAGGCCGAGTCCGGCAAGACCGGCAAGGCGACCCGCAAGACGTCATCTTCTACAAAACCCTCCGGGAACAAGTCGATCTCGCTCGACGACGACTTCCTGGTCGAGGGCAAGCTCGAGAAGCCGAGCGCGTTTTACGTGCTCCGCCGCTCGGCGACCGACTATGACTGGGCTCGCATGGACGCCGTGTTCACGCCATTGGTGCTTGAATCTGTCCAGGATCCTTTGTTCTAATCACTGTTACCCTGGGGGTGGGCGCTCTCCGCGCGCGAAAGCTCCCACTCATCGTCGAGGAACGTCAACAACACCCACCCAGTTCCGGGATAGCTTGCTCCCGGTCGGACACTGCGAAGACAAGACGGGCTCACACACCCGTCCGCTTGAGGAGGATCAACGGCCATGGATGATTTTGCACAGTTTTATCAAGAAGGCGGCTTCTTCATGCACCCCATCGCCCTCTGCGCGGTGCTTGGGGCAGGCGTGATGGTGGAGCGCTTCATCTTCTTGTTCTTCCGCTTCAACATCAACGGCGGGCAGTTCTTCAACCAGATCCAGAAGCTGGTGATGGCGAACAACATCGACCGCGCCATCAAGCTCTGCAACGCCGCCGACAAGGCTGCGCTCGCACGAGTGATGAAGGCCGGCCTGACCCGCGCCAACAAGAGCGAGGCGGACATCGCCTCGGCCATCGAGGAAGCGATGCTCGAGGTCACCCCGGCGATCGGCAAGCGCATCTCGATGATCGCCGCCATCGCCAACATCGCCACCCTGCTCGGCCTCCTCGGCACCATCTTCGGAATGATCGAGGCGTTCAACGCCGTCGCTACCGTCGCCGCCGACCAGCGCTCGCAGGCGCTTGCGAAGGGCATCTCGATCGCCATCAACACGACCGGCCTCGGTCTGATGGTCGCGATCCCGCTGCTCGCCGCGCAGGTGTTCATCCAGAACCTGGCCAAGAAGATCTCCGACGAGGTCGATCTTTACTCGGTCAAGCTGGAAAACCTCCTCGCCGCGCGGGTGCGCCAGGGCTGAGCCGACGCGCTCCTGACCTGACCGCAAGGACAGCCAGGGGCACGCGAGCGCTCGAACTGGACCCCGACAAAGAAAGGAGGTGACGCGATGGCCAAGAAAAAATACGAAGAGGAAGAGATTGTTGCTGACCTTCTCCCGGTCCTTAACATCATGTTCCTCTTGATCCCGGCGCTGCTGCTGGCGATGGAATTCGCCAGCATGGCCTCCATCAACGTCTCCCCGCCCAAGTTCTCGAACACGCCGTCCGAGCCCAAGCCGGAGGAGGAGAAGAAAGAGAAGCCGCTCAACCTCAAGGTGTTCGTCATGGAGGACGGCTACCGGGTCTCTGCGGACGGCCAGCAAGAGGGAGCGGAGGCCGGCAAGGCCGCCGACTCGAAGGCCCCGACGATCGCGCTGGCCAAGCCCGGCGCGCCGCTGAATGACTACGAGCGCTACGACTACAACGCGCTCGAGGCGTCGGCTCAGAAGTACAAGAGCCTGTTCCCGAACGAGGCGATCGTCACGATCAGCGCCGAGGCCAAGGTGCCGATGCAGGCGCTCATCTACACGATGGACGCGCTCGCGGGCCGCACCTGCAAGCTCGGCAAGGCCATGAAGGGTGAGGATGTTCCGCCCGACTGCTTCTTCTGGCAGCCCGTCGTCGAAGGAGGTGCTGGCTGATGACTCCCGACCAGCAAGCATTCCTCGCGAAGAAGAAGGAGAGGGCCGCCGCTCGCCGCTCTCGTCCCCAGGACAAGACGGAGCTCGGCATCACCTCGCTGATGGACATCGTGTCGATCATCGTCGTGTACCTGCTCAAGAGCTACGCCTCGGATCCGGTCGTCATCAACCCGACCGCGGGTCAGAAGATCCCGCTGTCGTCCGCCGATGCACCGATGCAAGACGGTATCCCCATCTTCATCACGCAGCGTGGCATCACCTTCGATAACAAGAAGCTGGTGGCCATGACGGCCGACGGTGACATCGACCCGGCGTCGGTCAATCAGCACCTCATCGGACCGCTGTACGACGCCCTCGCCGAGGAGGTCGACAAGGCCAAGACCCTCGCCGAGAACACCGGCAAGCCCTGGGCCGCCCGCGCCATCCTCGTCGGCGACCAGGACCTCAAGTTCAGCGCCCTCGTCGATGTCATGTACACCGCCGGTCGCGCCGAGTTCGCCGAGTACTCGTTCTGCATCATCCGTAAGTCCTGATCTCCACAGGGGTCAAGGACACCGCTCGGACGGGCCAGGGGTTTCACCTCTGGCCCGTTCTTGTTTGTTCTCGGACCGATCCCCGTTTTGGGCGCCCGCCGATTTTGTCGCAGTCCAGTCCACGGCTGCGCCCGTCTGCAACTGGCGTCCCGGGGGCAAACATCCTATAACCGCAAAACATCACGTCGGTGGCACGTTCGAAGCTCAAGGTCCTGCGCATCGCCTCCATCACGGACGACCTCGTCTGCGATGAGCTGCATCAGACGGCGCCGGATTCGGTGACCGTCGGTCGCGGGGTGGCGAGCGAGCTGCTGGTGTTCGGCAACCAGATGCCGGCGCACCACGTGCTGTTCGAGTACGGCAAGGACGGCGCCTACACGC
>JAYUXQ010000826.1:0-8936 GCA_043752905.1 Nannocystis sp.
CTGCCGGGCGCAGGACCACCCGGGGTTCGCCGTCGCTGTCCTGGCCGAGGTCGGCGACGACCTTGCTGCCGGGGCGCAGCTCGCCGGACAGGATCTCGAGGAACTCGGGGCGAGATTGAAGACCTCCGGGTGGGCCTTCTCGATCTCGTCCAGCAACACCACGCTGTAGGGCCGGCGGCGCACGGCCTGCGTGAGCTGGCCGCCCTCCTTGGTGGCCGACGTACCCGGGCGGCGAGCCGATCAGGCGCGAGACGGAGAACTCCTCCATGTACTCGCTCATGTCGACGCGGATGACCTGGCGCTCGTCGTCGAACAGGAACTCGGCGATCGCCCTGGCGAGCTCGGTCTTGCCGACGCCGGTCGGGCCCAAAAACAGGAAGCTGCCGATCGGCTTATCGGGGTCGCCGAGGCCGGCCCGGGACTGACGCACGGAGGCGCACACGCGGGCGATCGCCTCGCCTTGACCGACGACGCGCTCGCCGATGTTGGCCTCCATCTCGAGCAAACGGGTCTGCTCGGTCTCCAGCAGCTTACGGACCGGGATGCCGGTCCAGCGCGACACGACGCCGGCAAGCGGGATGATCTACCCTCACCCACGATCACGGCCGGCGGCGGCGGCCTCGCACGTGCGCCGGTGCGGCACTCGGTTGCGTGGCTCCCCGGGAGCGGGCAGTGTGTTCGCCGTGCATCGCCTCACGCCCCTGATCGCCCTCGCGCTCCTGGTCGCCTGCTCGCAACCTCCACCCGCCCCGGGTCAGCCCGCGGGCGCGCCTGTCCCGGCGGCCAGCTCCGTTGCACCTGGCCCAAAGGACAGCCCGGGGGTCCAGGCCGACGGCGAGGTCGTCTCGGCCGTGCAGTGGTTCGAGGGCAGCTTCGAGGAGGCCCAGGCGGCGGCGAAGGCGGCGGGCAAGCGGCTGTTCGTCGATGTCGGGGCGTACTGGTGCCCGCCGTGCCGCAAGCTCGACGAGGAGGTGTTCACGCAGCGGGAGGTCGGTGAGGCGCTGGGCCGCGACTACGTGGCGGTGCACATCGACGCGGAGAAGGGCGAGGGTCCCGACTTCGTCACACGCTATCGGGTGCAGGCGTACCCGACCTTGCTGGTGTTGGAGGCGGGCGGGCTGGAGCAGGGTCGGCTGGTCGACGCGATGGCGCCGGCCGAGCTGCTCGCCGCGCTCGGGGAGATCGCTCGTGGAGGGAATGTACTTGCGGCGCTGGAGGCGGCCGTGCAGGCCGGGCCGGACGACCTGGAGGCGCGCTACCGCCTCGGCAACGCCTACGCGCTGGCGGCGAGGCGGGCCGAGGCCGAGGCCGAGCTCGGCAAGGTCATCGCCAGTGACCCGGACAACGCGCGTGGGCTGGCTTCCAGGGCGATGGCGGACCGGGCGGCGTTCCTGGTCGCCAAGCAGGACGGCGACCCCGAGCGGGCGATCGCCCTGTACCGCGAGCTGCAACAGAAGTTCCCGACCGCGAAGGAGAGCCTGCGGGCCTACCGGCAGATCGGCCGCGAGCTGCACAAGCTCGGGCGTGACGACGAGGCGGTCGCCAGCCTCGAGGCGATGGTCACGGCCGAGCCCGGCAACGTCGACCTCAAGTCGGCCTTCGGGTGGTTCTCGTTCCGCGAGCGGTGCCGGCCGGAGGCCGGGCTGAAGGCGGTGGACGCCGGGATCGCCCTCGACCCGCAGAACGCCGATCTTCACTACGTGCGCGCCGAGCTGCGCCACCAGCTCGGCGACGGGGCCGGCGCGCTCGACAGCATCCGCGAGGCGGCGGAGATCGAGCCGGAGTCGGCCTTCTACAAGCGACAGGTCCGTCGCTTCACCCGGCTGGCCGCGGAGCAGGCGGCGCTGCGCCCCGCATCCGGTCCTGCCGGCAAGGGAGGTGCGTGATGCCGGTCCTGGCTCACCTGTCTGCAGGGACAGCCGCGCTCACGCTCGCGCTGGCTCCCGCGGCGCCCCGGCCGCTGCCGGAGTCGGAGATCCCCGGTGGTTATTACGAGGCGATGGACCTGCGCCGGGACGACGAGCCACCCGATGGTGACAAGAAGATCACCCTGGGGTCGGTCCTGTTCGCGCTGGGTCTCATCCAGGCGGGCGGTGGGGTCAGCAGCTACATCACCGCGACGCCGCGCTACTGCGCCCAGGTCTACGGCTCCGGGGTCACGGAGACGACCTGCTCGGGCCTGCGGATCTACGGCATCGTCGGCATCGCCTTTGGCGGGCTCATGGCCGCGACCGGCGCGGGCATGCTGGGCTGGGGCATGATCCAGCGCAAGCAGCATCGCAAGTGGATGGCCGAGCGGGGCCTGACGCTCGGCCCGCTGCTCGGCCCGGGCCAGCGCGGCGTGGCGCTCGGCTTCCGGTTCTAGTCCCGGAGCGACCACGTACCTGACTCATGGGACAGGTACGTGCGATCTCTCCATGTACGGCATGTACGGCATGTACGGCATGCACGGCACGCACGGCATGCACAAAAGCTGTGGCGAGGTGAACAGGAATTCCGGCGCAGCGCGCGAAATCCCCGCGCGGACCGGTCAAGTGTCCGTCGGAGCCCCCCGGGAGGACGTCGCCGGGGGCGGCCGGCGCAGATCTGCTCGCAGGAACCTGCTGACATCCCTTCGTGGCCGCGGCTATAGTGCGAGGGCGCCTGGGCTCGCCCCCGTCGTCGGCCTGAATCTTTTCATCGTCTTCCAAAACGACATCCTCGAAGGAACTACCAGCTTATGAAGCGCAGCGCGTGTCTAATGACTTTCATGACGCTCCTCTCCGGTGCGTGCGGGGACAACGGTTCGGGTAGCAACAGCGACTCGAACGGGAGCACCAGCGCGGGCACGATGACGTCGGGCATCAACACGTTCCCGACGACCGCGGCGACCGAGCCCACCACGATGGGTGAGGGCAGCGCGAACACCATGGCGTCGACGACCGACGTGATGGTGACGGACGGGACGACCGAGCCGGTCACGACGGTCACGACGGGCTTCGACCCGAACGACTGCGGCGAGTCGGTGGTCAACATCCCGATCGTGACACCGAGCGTCATGCTGGTGCTCGACAAGTCGGGCTCGATGGTGGCGGACACGACCGGCTTCTGGGACCACGACGCGGACGACGCGGACGGCGACGGCTTCAAGGACGCGGACCCGGTGACGATGGCGACCCCGAAGATCACCCGCTGGCAGAGCCTGTGGGAGGTCACCGACCTGATCGCCAACGGCTTCAACGGCTCGATGAACCTCGGCATGGTCCTGTTCCCGTCGAAGACCGCCAAGGCCGACTACAGCGAGGTCGCCTGCATCGTCAGCGCGACGCCGGAAGTGCCGATCGGTCCGTCGAACGCGGCGAAGATCATCGCGGCGATCCCGGGCGCGGCCTCCGACAAGACGATCATCCAGGGCGGCACGCCGGCGACCAAGGGCATCAAGACGGCCGTCGCCGAGCTCAAGAAGGCCCCGGCGGACCAGCCCAAGTTTATGATCCTCGTGACCGACGGCGCCGCGAACTGCCAGGAGAACGCGCCGGACACGACGACGCTGTTCGAGCAGTACGACGCCGCTCTGGCGCCGACGATCGCCGATGCGGCCGCGGCCGGCATCAAGACCTACGTGGTCGGCATCGACATCTCGCAGGAGACCAGTCCGGTCAAAAAAGAGGGCAACCCGGACAACGTCAACACCTACGAGAAGCTCAACGAGGTCGCCACCGCCGGCGGCGTCCCGCGCCCGGGCGACGAGAAGTTCTTCAACACGACCAACCAGGAAGAGCTGCAAGCCGCGCTCGAGATGATCTCGATGCAGATCCTCAGCTGCACGCTCGACCTGAACCCCGCGCCGGTGTACCTCGACTACGTCGAGGTCTCGGTGAAAGAGGTGTACGGCAAGAACCAGGTCACCGACTGCGCCACCGAGGACGGCTGGCACTACGTGCCGATGGCCAACCCGGATGACCCCGTTCGCATCGAGCTGTGCGGCGCGGCCTGCTCGGACTTCCAGATGACCGGCATGATCGATATTCAGTACCGCTGCCCCAACTCGGGCTAGCCAGGGGTCAGGGCACCGGCTCGAACGCCTGGCAGGCCGAGACGACGTCGTCGAGCACCCCGGTGAAGCTCGACGCCAGGTCGCCGCCGCAGATGTCCTGCAGCACGCCGCGCTCGCGCAACGACCCGATGATCGCGCCCAGGCGCCTCGCGGGCGCTGCCTTGCCGTAGGGGCCGCTGCACACGCTCTTGGGGGCCTCGAAGGTGCCGCCGTTGGCCGCGATGCCGAGCACCACCAGGCGCGACAGGTCGCCGCCGACGGCGTCGAGCATCCGCGTGCGGATGTCGACCATGCGCGCGAGGCTCTGGTCGTGGGTGTCCTCGTCGGTCAACATGACGACGAATACCAGCGAGTCGTCGCGCAGGAACCCGGCGTTGTTCGGGTCGTGCAGGGCCTCGGCCGTGTTGTACGCGGTGACCTCGTCGGTGCCGGAGCGGGTCGAGGCGATGCAGGCGAAGTCCTCGGCGAGGGTCGGTGAGGGTCCGACCAGCCAGCGCTGCCCGGGTGGTACGCCGCAGTCGGTCTCGGGGCTCTCGGGGGTCTCCGGGAAGTCGCGGTGAGTGCCCAGCAACGTCACGCCCTCTTGCGGCGAGACGACGCCGACGTGGAAGTCCTCGACCTCGGTGAGCTCGGCGAGCAGGGCATCGGTGAACTCGGCGAACACGGGGGCCATGCCGTCGGTGCCGCGCAGGGCGGCCTGCTCCGCGGTCATGCTGCCGGAGCCGTCGACGTTGAACAGCACGTCGATGCGCTTGCAGCCGGTGGGCGGGTCCTCCTGGAACGGCGGCTCGTGGTCGAAGTCCTCGCAGACCTGGCGGGCGGTCGGTGTCCACTGCGCGAGCGCCGTCGGCAGTTCGGTGTCGTCGCGCTCGAAGTGGCGGCTGTGCTCGCTGAGCGTGAGGCCGAAGATCTCCAGCTTGCCGGCGTCCTTGCCGTAGGTGAGCGCGGCGACGCGGCGGCGGTCACCCTCGCCGACGAGGCGCAGGTACGCCTCCGCGGCGATGCCCGGCTGCGCGTATAAATTGTCCTGGGCGTCGTCGCTGTACGCGAGCATCAACGCGAGGCCGGTCGCGTCGGGGGCCGGCCACTGCTCCAGCTCGAGCACCGGGAACAGCAGACCCGAGAAGTAGAAGTTGCCCTCGTCGTAGTCGCCGACGTACGCGTCGAGCGCGGTCAAGAGACAGTCGAGCGCGGCAGGGGCGTCCGGGTCGACGACGCCAGCCTCGCCATATACGAGCACCGGGTCGTCCGGCGCGTTGCCCAGCGGTAAAAGGCAATTGGTCTTGAGGGTCAGCTCGGTGCCGGAGTTGGCGAGCAGGCGGACGCGCGCGCCGGTCGTCTCGACCATATCGGCGAAGAACGCCGCGAACGCGGCGCGATGCTCCGGCGTGTAGATCTTCAGGCCCGGGTTGGCGACGAGTGAGATGTCGAGCTGGCGACAGTAGGTCGCGGGCTCGCCGGTGGTACCGTCCTCGCTGTCGCCCGTGGTCGCAGGTTCGCCGGTGGTCGGGGCGCCGGTCGTGATGGTGGTGACGATGGAAGGGTCGATGCCGCCGGTGGTCACGGGCTCGCCGGGGCCGGTCGAACCCTCGGTGACGGTGGCGGTCCCGGCGTCGCCGCACGCGGTCGCCATCGCCAGCGCGAGGGCTGTCTTGTGGGAGCGTCTCGGAGATACGGGCATCGAACGATCTTTACGCGAGGTCGAGCGGCGAGACCAGTGGGCCCACCGTTCGGCTATCGTCGTCGGCGTGACCGGCCTCGACCCGCGCCTCGACGACCTGATCCTCCGCTTGCCGAAAGTCGAGCTGCACCTGCACCTCGAGGGCAGCATCCACCCCGAGCTGGCGCTGCGCCTGGCGCGTCGTCGCGGGCGCAGCCTCCCTGGCATGGACAGCGGCGCGGACGGCCTGCGCGAGCACTACCGCTTCGCCAGCTTCAAGGACTTCCTGCGCATGTACATCGCAATCTCGGCGTGCCTGTCGGAGGCCGAGGACTTCTGCGAGATCACCGTGGCGCTGGCCCGCGAGCTCGCGGCGCAGCGGGTCGCCTACGCCGAGGTCACGTTCACGCCGATGACCCACGTCGCCCGCGGCGTCGACCCTGTCGTGATGCTGGCGGGGCTCGCCGAGGGCCGCGCGCGCGCGCAGGCGGAGCATGGCGTCGAGCTGGCGTGGGTCTTCGACATCGTGCGCTGCTTTCGCGATCAGAGCGAGCCGACCCTCGAGCTGGCGCTGCGCGGGCGAAACGATGGCGTCATCGGGCTGGGCTTCGCCGGACCCGAGGCGCCCGAGTGGCCGACGGCGCCGTTCGCCGACACTTTCATGCGTGCGAAGGCGGAGGGCCTGCATTCGCTGCCGCACGCGGGCGAGATGGCCGGACCCGCGAGCATATGGGAGGCGCTGGAGCTGCTCGGGGCGGAGCGCATCGGCCACGGCGTGCGTGCGGTCGACGACCCCGCGTTGCTCGAGCACCTGGTCCGCACGCAGGTCCCGCTCGAGGTCTGTCCGACCAGCAACCTGGGGATCGGCCTGTATCCCGATCTCGCCGCGCACCCGCTGCCACAACTCCTGCGCGCCGGGGTCGCCGTGTCGCTCGCGAGCGACGACCCGCCGATGTTCGCGACCTCGCTGGTCGAGGAGTACCGCCGTTGCACCGCCGCCTACGGCTGGGATGCCGCGCAGCTTCGCGCGCTCGCGGCGGCGGCCGTACACCACAGCTTCCTCGCGCCAGGGCGCAAGGCGGAGCTGCTGCGCTCGCAGGATGTCGTCGCGGAGGCGGTGGCGGGCGTGTAGCCCTGATAAGCTCCCGCGCGTGCAAGCCCCTCGTCGCTGGACTCGTCCCCTCATTCTCGTCGCCGCGCTCCTCGCGTGCAAGACCCAGAGCGGTGCCGATGCCACTGCCGGCGCCCCTGCCGGCGATGCGGCGGCCGACACGAAGCTCGAGTCGCTGCCGGCGCTGCGCACCGGGACCCGCACGGTGGTCGCCGGCAAGGAGCTGGTCGGCAAGGCCACCGCGCGCAGCAAGGACGCCACGCATGAGTACCTCGAGCTGGTGATGCCGCTCGCGGGTGACGACATGAGCCTCGACTTCGACCGGCTGCACGTCGAGCTGACGGGCGGCGGACCGGGCGACATCGGTCTGGTGGCGACCGGCATGGGCGGCAATGAGGTGCGCGTGATGCTGCGGCGCAGGCCGGGCACGGCCGACGCCGAGGTCGCGGGGGCGCTGTACGGCGAGCGCTGGGACGACGGCCGCAAGCTGTGGACGCGGGTGCCGTTTCGGGCCGAGGTCAAGGCGGCGAAGGAGGATGCCGCGCTCAAGCTGCGCTGGATCGACACCTTCGCCGCACAGGTGGACGCCGACTGGCGCGCGCCGCATCCGTGGCTGCAATTCGCCGCGGGTCGTGTACGTGCACTGGTACCGGGTGGGCTCAAGCCGGGCGGACCGGGCGGGGCAGACCTGGTCCGACCGACGGCGCGCACCGACCTCTCGCAGCTGATGGACACGACCACCGGCGTGATGTCGATGCAGGAGGCGCTGCAACACGACCGCGGCCTGCGCGTCGATCGCAGCGACGACAAGCGGACGATCGCGGTGAGCGAGCTCGGCCTGCCGCCGCTCGACGCTCACCCGTTCGCGGCGATGCAGGCCAAGCTGCCCGACCCGGCCGCCGGCGCGCCCGAGCCGCTGGCCGCGGCGGTGCCCGCCGAGTTCTGGTACGCGCGCGTCGACGACATCCGCCTGATGCTGCGCCTGATGGACGAGGCCGACGCCTGGATCACGCCGGTCGTCCAGATCCTGCAGCGCAACCCCGAGGACCGGCACCTCGCCGACCGCTACCAGGCCCAGCTCGGCCTGCGCCGCACCGACATGGCCAAGCTGTTCGGGCACACGGTCGTCGGCCAGGTCGCGCTCACGGGCAGTGACCCGTACCTGCGCGAGGGCAGCGACGTCACGATGATCTTTGGCGTGAAGCAGCAGGCGATCTTCGACCAGGAGCTCGGCCGTCACCTCGAGGCGCTACGCGCCGAGGTCCCGGGGCTGGTGACGGCGACCCGCGATCACAACGGCGTCACGATCACCGAGAGCAGAGATCCCACCGGCACGGTCCGCCAGCAGCGCGCGCAGATCGGCGAGCTGGCGATCGTGTCCAACTCGCCGCGCGCCTGCGAGAAGGTGATCGACGCGGTCCAGGGCAAGACCCCCCGGCTCGGCGACGAACCTGACCTCAAGTACATGTTGGCCCGCGACCCCGGGGCCCACCAGGCGTTCGCGTTCATGAGCGACAAGTTCATCGCCGCGGTCGTCGGCCCGCGGCAAAAGGTGCTGGCGGCGCGCCGCCAGCTGGCCCTCGCCGAGCTGCTGACGCCCGGCTATGCGGCGCTGCTGCACGGCTGGCTGTTCGGCGCGGCGCCGACGAGCACCGACGCGCTGGTCGCCAGCGGCCTGCTGGTCGCCGACGAGCTCAAGCACCGCGACGGCGCCGCGATCGCGTTCACGCCCGGAGCCGCCGCCAGCTCGGCATGGGGCCGGCCCGCGGCGCTGACGCCGTTGATCGACCTCCCGCAGGTGACGCAGGTCAGCGAGGCCGAGAAGACCGCCTACGAGAACTTCGTCCGCGGTTATCAGCAGTACTGGAAGCAGTTCATCGACCCCGTGGCGATCCGGATCGACGTCGAGGACGTCGGCGCGACCTCGATCGCCCAGATCGACGTCCGCATCTTGCCGCTGATCTCGGCCACGGATTACAGCGAGATCGAGGCGATCGTCGGCGGCACGCGCGTGCAGGTCAGCGCGATCGACCGCGGCCTGCAAGGCGTGTGGGCGGTCGGCAAGGACGCCCGGCTGCGCAAGGACCTCGACGGTGTCATGCGCGCGGCCACCGGCCAGGACAACATCG
>JAYUXQ010000827.1:0-3641 GCA_043752905.1 Nannocystis sp.
CATTCTGGGCGGCGCAACGGTCGGCGGCGCAGTCGTGGCTCTGGCAAGCCGCGAGGCGGACGCGGCTGCGCCGGCCCACAAGTGGGAGCCGAGCTACAGCGGCGGCCCCGAATCCGCCGCGGCGCGCTCACCAGGCGAGGCCGGACGCGACTACCAGCCGACCGTCACGCCCAACAGGGCGACCTTGCCGTGGAAGATCGTCGACGGCGTGAAGGTCTACCACCTCGTCGCCGAGGAGGTCGAACACGAGTTCGCTCCCGGGCTCCGCGCGCTGTGCTGGGGATACAACGGCCGGGTCCACGGACCGACGATCGAGGCCGTCGAGGGCGACCGCGTCCGCGTCCACGTGACCCCAACAAGCTCAAGGCGCCGACGACCGTCCACTGGCACGGCATCTTCCTCCCCAACGGCATGGACGGGGTCGGCGGGCTCAATCAGCGGACGATCGCCCCGGGCGAGACATTTCGCTACGAGTGGACTTTCAAGCAACACGGCACCTTCATGTATCACTCGCATCACGACGAGATGACGAGATGACGCAGATGGCACAGATGGCGCTGGGCATGATGGGCATGATCGTCGTCCACCCGCGCCGACCGCCCGCCGGTCACCGCGTCGATCGAGACTTCGTGATCATGCTGAGCGAGTGAGCCCGGAGACTGGGCGATGCACTGCCATATGACCCACCACGTCATGAACCAGATGGGACAGCACGAGCGCGCGCATGTGCGCCGGCGGGACGTGCTGCGTCGTCACGCAGCGCGGGTCGGCGCCCTGATGCACACGCCGGGGACAGCGCGGCAGCTCCTGTCGGGGCTGGAGCTGGCCTGCGAGGAGGTGTGTGACGCGGAGGCGGCCGTGACTCTCGGCGACCGCGTCCAGGTCGCCCAGGCGATCGTCGCGGTCGCACGGCTCGGGACCCGCCCCCCGAGCACGGTCGCGGCCACCGTCCTCGGCTTCACTGGCGACGCGCTGGGCCGCCGCGTCGCCGCCCTGCTCGGGACGCCGGCGCCGGAGCCCATCGCCTCACGCTGGGCCGTTTCGGCGGCCCTCGTGGCCCTGGTGTTGCTGGCGCCGGCCCTCCACCACGCCACCGAGACCGTACTCTCGTTGCTGGCACGTCCGTGAGCCTCATGTCGAACCGCCTGCCCGTCACACACATCGAGAAAAAACCGAGGGGACCTCGGTGTTTGCGACGGGTATTGCTCGCGTTCGCATTGCTGGCACCCGCGACGGTCCAGGCCGCGCCCGCGGCGACGGTCGACGAGCCCACGGTCGTGCGCCGCGCGCTCGCTCGCACGGCGATCTCGGACATCGTCGAGGGGGAAGTCGAGGCCGCGCGCGCGACCGCGGTCGAGCTGCGCACCTGGCAAAACCCGGAGCTGGCCTACACCCGCGAGCAGACCTACGGCACCGCAGGCACCGGCGAGGACTATCTCTGGCTCGCGCAGACCTTCGACATCGGCGGTCGTCGCAGCCTGCGTGGGCGAGCCGCGATGGTGCGCAGCGAGGGCGCGGCGGCTCGCGGAGAGTCGTTCAAGATCTTGCTCGCGGCGGAGGTGCGTCAGCGCTACCACGAGGTCCTTTATCGTCGACTGCGCGCCGAGGCCCTGGCCATTTGGTCGCAGCGCCTGGGCACGGCCCTCACCGCGATCGCGGCGCGTGAGAAGGCCGGCGACGTCGCCCTCTACGACCGTCGCCGGCTCGAGCGCGAGCTGGCCCTGGCCCGCGCGCGCGAGGAGGTCGAGGCCACCGCGCTGGTCAAGGCGTGGGCCCGCCTCGCCGCGCTCTCCGCGCTCGACGCCGCCGCACCACAGGCCGTCCCCGGCAACCTGCTCCCGGCGACACGGCCCGAGCCCGCGGACCAGTACCTCGCCCGCGCCGCGACGCGCCCGGACATCCGCGCCCTCGAGCGCGCCGAGGCGGCGACCGAGCTCGATCACAAGGCTGCCTCCCGCGCTCGCGTCCCCGAGCTGACCCTCGGCGCCGGCTGGAAGGGCGTGCAGTACACGGGCCTGCGCAGCGACGGCTTCGTCGTCAACGCCGCGGTCACGCTGCCGGTCGTCGACCGCGGCCAGGGTTCACGCCGCCGCGCCACGGCGGAGGGCCAGTCCTTGCGCGGCCGCGTCACGCTCGCTCGTCAGGAGCTCGCCGGCGAGATCCTCGGTCTGCGCGCCGAGGCCGACCGCCTCCACGTGCTCGCCGAGACTTTCACCCGCGAGCGCCGCCGCGACGCCGAAGACCTGATGCGCATCGCCGATGCAGCGTACCGCGGCGGTGAGCTCGGCATCCTCGAGCTGCTCGACGCCTTTCGCGGCGCCGTCGATGACGAGCTCCAGGGCCTCGAGCTGGCCCTGCTGGCCCGCCGCGCCCGCATCGACCTCGAGCGCGCCGCAGGAGGCGGCCTGCCATGAATTGCCCGATCGCTCTCCTGTGCCTGCTCGCCCTCGGCTGCTCGATTGATCCACACGCTCCCGAGGCCGCGCACGGCGACCACGGGCATCCCCACGGCGCCGAGGAGGACCCGCGCCCTGGCCTCGTGTTCACGCTCTGGGATGCGCAGACCGAGCTGTTCGTCGAGTTCCCGGCGCTCGTCGTCGGTCAGGAGTCACGCTTCGCCGCCCACCTGACGCGCCTGTCCGACTTCGCCGCCGTCAACGACGGCACGATGACCGCCGAGCTCGGCGACGGCGGTGATGCCCTGCGCGCCGTCGCAGACGCGCCCAGTCGCCCCGGCATCTTCCGACCGACGCTCACGCCGACGCGCCCCGGCACGTTTAATCTGGTGCTGCGTTACGACGGCCCCGGTCTCACCGGCGCGCACGACCTCGGCCAGATCATGGTCCACCCCGACGTCGACGCTGCCGTCGCCGCGGCCCCGCCCGAGGAGAATCCGGGCGGCGTCGTGTTCCTCAAGGAACAGCAGTGGCAAATTCCCTTCGCCACCGAGCCCGTCGCCACACGGCCGCTGCGGCCCTCCATTGCCGTGTACGCGACCCTGCGGGCGCGCCCCGACGGGGAGGTCTCGATCCACGCGCCGGTCGCCGGGCGCCTCGGTGCAGGCGCGGGTCGCTTCCCGCAGATGGGCGCGCGCATCACCAAGGACGAGGTGCTCGCCGCGATCGTGCCACAGCTCGGACAGGACTCCGACCGGCCGACCCTCGACCTCGCGGTGCAGCAGGCCCGCATCGACGTCGACAACGCCCGCATCGAGCGCGAGCGCCTCGAGAGCCTGTTCAAAGCTGGTGCGATCCCCGAGCGCCGCGTAGTCGAGGCCCGTCACAGCGAGCGCGAAGCCCTCGCCTTGCAGACCGCGGCCTCGCGCCGCCGCGGCACCTTCGGCCGAGTCCAGCGAACCGGCGGCGGCGCGGGTGACATCGCCGTGCGTGCGCCCCTGAGCGGCACGGTCGTCGCCATTACGACCACCCCAGGCTCGTTCGTCGCGGAAGGGCAGGCGCTGCTCGTCGCCGCCGACCTCGGCCGTCTGTGGCTCGAGGCGCACGTGCCCGAGCACCAGGCGCCGAGCGTCGGCAAGCCCAGCGGCGCATGGTTTCGTGTCCCGGGATCCGACGAAGTGGTCGAAGTCGGCGCCGATGGCTTCATCACGGTCGCCGGTCGCATCGACCCCGCGTCGCGCACCC
>JAYUXQ010000828.1:0-3640 GCA_043752905.1 Nannocystis sp.
AGCTTCGAGGGCCTGCCGGTGAGCGCGACCAACCACTGCGAGAGCTGGAAGCAGGGCAACTTCACCGCGACGGCGCGCTTCGGTAGCAATTCCCCGTCCGCGGGCGAAGTGAAATTGTGGCAAGACAATCGCCACTGGACGACCCGCGACGACGCGCTATGCTCGACGCAGCTGCACATCTACTGTTTCGAACAGACCTGATTAGGCTAGTTAAGTGTTGCCAGGATTTCGATGACCTGGGCGGCGGCGATCTCCCCCACTGCTGCGCGGCCCGAGGATGGCGGCGATCGCCGGCGGTCACTGCGGGCAGAACCCGACGGCGCTTAAGAGTTTTTAGGCGGGAATTATGGCGAGCGGAGGGGTACGAGAGTGCCCTGGGTTCGAGCCGCGCGATCGCCCGCTCGAGCACAGCGGCGCGCGGGTCCCGGACGCGATAGATCCGGTGACCCATGCCCACGATCCTGCGACCTCCGGCCAGCTCGGCGTCGATCCAGGCGGCGGCGTCCTGCGGGGCGCCGATCGCGTCGAGTACACCGCGATCGCCGAGGTCAGGCCCGCGGGCGCGTCAAAGCCGGCCTGCGCGGACAGGTGGGCCGTCGCGGCACGCAGCGCGTCGATGCCGTCGGGGAGGTCGGTCGCGTCGCCGAGTGGCGGCGAGCCGCTCGAAGGCCGCCACGCGCCCCCCGGCGAGGGCCCGCCGCTGCGCCTCGCGGCCGTCCGCGTCGGGCAACGCGCCGGCCCATAGCAGCGCGGCGACGTCCTCGAAGGTTACCCGCCCGGCGAGCCGCTCGATGTCATGGCCCGCGACCACGAGCCGCCCGCGCTCGCCGTCGACCTCGCTGAGCCTGGTCTCTGCAACCACCACGCCCTCGAGCCCGCTCGTCGTCGTTGTCGGATCCATCGTCGCTCCTCCTGGCCCGGAGCTCGATACCGCCGTCGAGGTTAATCAACGTTGATCCGACGATCCACCTTTTCCGTTACCCCCACTGCCCGCCGTCCGGCTGCGTTCCAAAGGATCACGAGGGTTTACGGGAGGGTGCTGGTGTCCGATTCACCCCGGAGTACCTGGTGGTCGCCCTCGGGTTCACCGCTGTCAAGGATCGATGTCCGCGTTGCCGCTGGGGACGCCGGCGCACACGCCCTCGTCGTTTTCGTGGACGTAGATCTGCTTGTCGTTCCAGGTGCAGCTCAAGCTCTTGCTCGGGTTGCTCTGCTTGTTGAGCTCGCAATTCTCGTACGCGCCGACACACAAGATGTCGGCCGTGTGAATGAAATTGTGCTCGGGTTCGCAGAAGTAGCCGCGATACACGCCGAGGCCCTCGGCGCCCGCGCAGGCCCGCTGCGCCGCGTCGCTGGGCTCGTTGGGCTCGCTGGGCTCGCTGGGCTCACAGGGGTCGCCGGGGTCGCCGGGGTCGCCGGGCACGCCGCACAGGTTCACCGCGCTGTGCGTATAGCCCAGGCCGGTCGCGCAGTTCGAGGTCGACGACAGGTCTGCCGCGATCGTGAAGTCGCTCGCGGCGTAGCAGCCGTGGAACGAGCTGACGGGGAGACCGAGGGTGTCGCTGATCTGCGCGAGCAGGGGCCCGGTCGCACAACCGTCGTCGTCGTCGGGCAGCTGGTAGCCGCAAAGGGGGTACAGGTTGTTCGGGTACCAGTTGGTAGAGACAGACACGCCCGGCGGGGCGCTCACCGATTGCTCGTCGTAACCCTGCGCGAGGATCTGCAGCAGCTCGGTGTTGGGGCCGACGGTCACGCTCCACTTGGTCGCACGGTACGCGGAGAGGGCCAGCATCATCGTGCCGGGGCGGTCGATGTGCACGTGCGCGAAGCCGTCCTTGTCGAGCGAGTGTTCGTAGGAGTCGTAGATACCGACGACGTGGAGCTCGACCGCACCGCAGGCGTCCCCGGGCTGCGCCGGCTGTTCGGGATCCTCCTCATCGATGGGTTCGGCCACGCCGGGCTCGACGGGTTCTTCATCGAGGTTGCGGACGTTATCGGCGACGTCGTCGTCGGCGAGCGCGCAAGCGGGCAGGGCGACGGCGGAGGAGAGCAGCAGGATGGAGAGTCGACGTGGTGACATGAAAGTACCTCGGAGTTTTTCGGTTGGCGGGGCATGTGGCGTCACGATGGATCGCCGCACCCTTGATCGATCTTCACACCCGAGTGGGTGCGAAGTTTCTTTGCGAGACGAGATATTGGTGCGCCCGGTTTTGAGCGCCGAATCGCCGCGCGTCGCGGGGCAAATTCGATGGAGACCGTTGCGCACTGCGCTTTCTACATACACCCGAGAGGCGGTGCAGGGACGCCGGGTCCGAACGAGGTCCGTGCGACAGTCGCGGAAAAGCGATGCTTCAGTGAGGGTCGGGCACGCAGCGTCAGGTTGGCGCTGACCGCGGTCGCTGCCCGTCGGTGTCGATGATAGCGATGTCGACTGGGCGTCCACACCTCGTGCACGAAGCGGACTGGCAGACCACAACCGGCGCCTGGTCGGGCGACAAACCGTCGGCAGACGCCGCGGCGAGCGGTGGCCCGGGGATTGCAGTATCGACTGCCATGCAAGCAACCCGTACCTCCTTCACCGTGCTCTCCGCCCTCTTCACTGGCCTGCTGTGCGCGTCAGGCTGCGCCGACTTCGACGCGACCAGCGACCGCTACGCCGCGTTCACCCCGGCGCGCGGCGAGCGCACGCCCGACCCGGTCGCCGGCATGGCGCTGGCGCTCGACGCTCGTCAGGGCGCGGTGATCGATCTGGCACCCACTGTCAGCCGGCGGGCACCCGGACCTGCATCAGCTGCGGCGGCGGTCAGTACCGTCCGCGCACGATCACCTCGGTGTTCGACGGCAACGCGAACCACCACTGCGTATACTCGTACTCGTACGGGTCGTGCTCGTTCAACTGCGCGGAATGACGGTCACAGGTCCGAGTTCTCCGCGAACAACCCGTGCTCATGCCGACGACCCACGCGACGTTGCCGTCGATCACGACGTCGCTGACGAGGTCCACGAAGCTGTGGGGCTCATCCTCGTCGGGGTCAGGACGGCGTCGAACGTATCTCCGGGCGTCGTTTCGTCCGCGGCATCGCCGAGCGGGTCTCCCACTCACCGCAGGGGCAGCCGGACCTGGACGTGACTGGCCGTCTCGCGGACGGGGAACCAGACGCGCTTGAGACTCTGCACGGCGCAACCATGCCAGGACTTCGGCGCGTCAAGATCCAGGGATTGGACGTTGAGCGCCGTGACGACGCCGCGGCCACGAACGATGTCGAGGTCCGCGGTCACGTGGCGTGGAACGTCTGTGCACGTGCGCAGGCTTGGCACTGCGCGCTGTGCCGCCTCCAACGCTCGCGCCGTCCGCTCTCAGTGTCTGCGACGGCCCGTCTGTTGCGCTGACGAAAGCCGCCGCGGGCTCCGCTGTCACGGTGTCTGCTACGACGGCGGCGGCTGTCGCGTGCTCGCCTGTCACGGGCCGCTCCGCTTCCGCCACCGTATCGTCACTGTCCTCGAGCTCTTCGTTGAGCGCGGCCTGGAACACGTCAAACGTTGCGCTTAAGAGTTTTCAGGCGGGAATTATGGCGAGCGGAGAGGTACGAGAGTGCCCTGGGTCCACCGGGAGGGGCGGATGAGGATGGATGGCGTCGCA
>JAYUXQ010000829.1:0-8911 GCA_043752905.1 Nannocystis sp.
GCTGATCGGCGCGGCGCGGCGCAGCGGCAACCGCCGCATCAGCTGCATCATGTCGACGTCGATGCGCAGCTCCTGCGCCGTCAGCGAGAGGTCGAGGCCGGCGCTGCCGCGGCGCAGGGTGACGTCGTGTAGCACGAGGCGACCCATCAACAGGCTGCCGTCGGCGCTGCGAAACCCGACGTCGAGGCCCGAGCGCAGCTCGATCTGATCGAGGGCGATCCGCAGCGCCGGGGCGAACAGCAGCAGGTCGATGAAGACCAGACCCGCGAGCATGAAGCCGAGGCCGCCGATCGTGGTCCATACCAGACGTCGCCACCAGCGCAGCGGCCACGCGTGCAGTCGCCTGCCGATCGTCAGGTGAAACAGCAGGAGCGCCACGGCGGCGGCGAGCGCCACGAGCAACGCGAGCGCCACGAGACGCGGCACCGACACCAGCTCGGCCACGACGAGGAGCAGCGACTCCACGCAGCCAGTGTCGCACCGCGCCGCCGGTCGAAACAAGCCGTGGCGATCCCCGGGGCGCCTCGACGCCTCGACGCCTCGACGCCTCGACGCCTCGACACCTTGACATGCGCGCAGTATTGGACCTACATCGGGCGAGATGCCACGCGCCCGCGCTCGATCCACCGCGTTCTTGCTCGTATCGGTGACCGCGACGCTGGCGAGCGCCTGCGCCGGCGGCTCGCCCGATGGCACGGCGACGACAGCGGCGGCGACGGCCGGCACGAGCACGGCAGAGGCCGCGGACGCGAGCGCCGCGGGCACGGCGGGGACCGGCGGGTCCTCGGATGGCCTTACGGGCATGTCCTCGGGGACAGGTGAAAGCACGCCGACGAGCGGCGCGACGGCGACCGACGCGACCGACGACACCAGCGCCGCGAGCGACCCCGCGACGAGCGACCCGGTGACGGGCGCCGCGACGAGCGGGCCGGATGCGAGCACGGGCGATCCCGTCGGCGATCCGGGGCCGTCGTGTGGACAATTGGCGGGGATGCTCGGCTGGGGGGACGACGCGCTGTGCGAACAGGACGGCGACGGGATCTGCCAGGGCACCGGCGAGCCGACGTGGGACTGCGAGCGCTGCTGCGACGCGAGCGCGCTGAACAAGGGCGGCTTCGGCTATCCGGTCGGCGACCTGTCGACCTTCCCGGCGGGCGGCTGGTCGATCGGACAGGTGCTGTCGGCCTACTACGCCGACTACGGCGGCCGTCACCTCGCGCACGACATCAACCACCCGGACGGCGGAGTGGCGACGATCGACGCGCCGGTGTTCGCGGTCGCCGACGGCCTGGTGCGCTACGCCGGGCCGAACTCGAGTCTCTATAAAAACGTGGTGCTCATCGAGCACGCGGTCGAGGGCGAGGCGTCGGTGTGCTCGTTCTACGGCCACATCAACGCGCCGGTCGTGAGCACGGGCGACGCGGTGACCCGCGGGCAGCAGATCACGACGGTGATGGACTGGAACCTGATCCTCGGCGGCTCGGGCAACACACACCTGCACTACGTCATCGTGCGCAAGTCGCTGTGCGACGCGTCGGCGGCGGCGAGCGGCGCGCTGGTGTGCGGCTACGACGAGGCCGGCCGCAGCGGCGTCGTCGATCTCGACGGCGAACCCTTCAGCTATCAACCGGTCGGCGACCTGTGCGGCGACTCGAACTACGGCGACGTGTTCCTCTCGCCGACCAAGTTCATCGAGGCGCACCACTTTTGAGCGGCGAGGCGCGGGGGCGCGCCGACGGGGTCGGTGAACTGCGTTATTCGGGCAGGGGCGGCGGCGTGGACATTTTTGTCGGGCCGGCGAAAGCTCGTGGCGGTGGGCGTCGTTCCAGGGACGCCCGGAGGCTCCGGCGCGCGACGGCCGGGATGTCCGGCGGATCGCGCCCCGGTTTCGCCTCGTGAATTCCGAAGTTGCAGGAGTGCCCGATGAACGCCCCGTCTATCGCCAAGTGGATCCTTCTCGCCACGCCGCTGGTGTTCTCCGGTTGTCGCACCTCGT
Organism: Nannocystis sp.; assembly: GCA_043752905.1. Classification (GTDB taxonomy): domain Bacteria; phylum Myxococcota_A; class Polyangia; order Nannocystales; family Nannocystaceae; genus Nannocystis. Next base: position 1,997 of record JAYUXQ010000829.1, read on the forward strand.
CGAGCGTCACGCCGATCGGTGGCACGGTCGAGCCCGGTCGTGGCGACGGAGACGGGGCGCTGCTGGTCCAGGACCAGGGCAGCTACGACGCGCCGCCGCACCTGTTCTCACCGCGCCCGCACCCGCCGCGCTCGCGCATGGATCCGCCAGCGGCGAACCTGAGCGCGTTGCCCAGGCTCGTCAATCGCATCGACCGCTGCTACGGCAGCGAGCGTCCGGCGCGGGTCGCGACGCCGACGTCGGGGCCGGTGTCGCGGCCGCGGCCGGCGCCTGTCTCGAAGGGCAGGTACAAGCAGGTGACATACGGCAGCGGCGGGGGCGCGTCGACGCCCTCTCCCACGACCACGCCGGGCCAGCCGGGGGGGGGCATGATCGCGGGGACCAGGACGGGTAGTGGCAGCGCGGGTCGGGCGAGCCAGGCGAAGCCGCAGGACGGCGTGTCCCCGGTGAAGTCGCCAGCCGCGAAGGTGAAGAAGGCGGAGGCGGCCGAGTACGAGCGGAGCCCGTCGCCGGCGACGCCCGCGGCCCCGACGTCCGGCGCGGCAGATGCGTACGCGTCGCCGTCCGCGAACGTGTCGAGCAAGGACGAGGCGCCCGCGCGCGACCGTCGGGCGGAGCGCAAGGAGAAGCGCGACGAACGACAGCACAAGAACGCGGGCGTGGACCAGGCTTCGGGGTCTGCCTCGGCGCCGCAGGAGATCGCGGCGGACGACGCCGACGACCCGCGGCCGGTGCGGCTCGACGACCCGCGCGATCAGTACAAAGACTGGGGCTCGGCGATCTATCTGTCGAACGACGACACGATGAGCCTGTCGTCGGCGCAGCGGGTGATCTTTGCGATCGAGAAGTTCCTGCCGCTGCCGGCCGAGCACATCCGGCCGCACGAGCTGCTCAATTACTTCAGCTTCGAGACGGCCCCGGTCGCGCCGCAGGACGACTTCTCGGTCAAGGTGGACATCTCGGCCGACCCGAAGGAGCAGGGGATCTACAACCTCGCGCTGGCGATCAAGGGCCGCCCGGTCGACCTGCAGTCGCGGCGCAACGCCAACTTGACGTTCGTGGTCGACCGCTCGGGCTCGATGTCCGACGAGGGTCGCATGGACTACCTCAAGCGCGGCATGACGAAGATGACCTCGCAGCTCAAGCGCGGCGACCTGGTCAACGTGGTGCTGTTCGACCACGAGGAGTGCACGCCGATCGAGAACTTCGTGGTCGGCCGCGACAAGCCGGAGATCCTGCAAAAAGCGATCGACAAGATGCAGCCGCGTGGGTCGACCGACGTGAATTTGGGGCTGACGAAGGGCTATGCGCTGGCCGACGCTGCGCATCAGCCGACGTATAACAATCGCGTGGTGCTGGTGACCGACGCGCTGGCGAACACGGGCGACACGGACCCGCGGACGATGGCGATGGTGGCGAAGTACTATGATTCGCGCAAGATCCGTCTGTCGGGCGTCGGCGTCGGGCGCGAGTTCAACGACGCGCTGCTCGACAAGATGACCGAGCGCGGCAAGGGGGCGTACGTGTTCCTCGGGTCGGAGGCCGAGGTCGACGCGGTGTTCGGGGCGCGCTTTATCTCGCTGCTCGAGACGACGGCGATGGACGTGCACTTCCAGCTGCATCTGCCGCCGTCGCTGCGCATGAACGTGTTCTACGGCGAGGAGAGCTCGGTGGTGAAGGAGGACGTGCAGGCGATCCACTACTTCGCCAACACCTCGCAGCTGTTCCTGTCCGACCTGATGGCCCGCGGCGACAAGCTGCGCCCGCAGGACCAGATCATGCTGACGATCGAGTACGAGGACCCGGAGACCGGCGCGCAGATGCTCGAGGAGCAGGCGTTCACGCTCGGCGAAATTTCACAGGAGCAGTCGTTCAACGTCCGCAAGGGGCGGCTGTTGATCGGCTGGGCCGACCGCCTCGCTGGCCTCGCCACGCGGCCGCAGCCGCCCGGGCACGGCGCGATGGCGGGCAGCTGGGACGACCCCGATGGCTGGCAAGCCTGCGATACCGGTCGCGCGGAGCTCGGCAGCCTGGCCCAGGGTCTCGGCGACCCCGAGGCGACGCGCGTGCTCGGCCTGTGGGACAAGTTCTGCGCGCGCTACGAGCAGCCGCGCAGCCCCGTGCGGCGCCAGCCGGCGGCGTCGCCGGGCGCGTGGCCGGGCGCGAGCGGCTGAGCGGCCTGTCCGAAGGGGCATGCCCGAAGGGCCAGGCGTGAGCCTGGCGCGGGCCCGGCTCACGGACACACGAGCGCGAAGGAGAGGCTGACGCCGGCGCTGTTGTCGGCGCAAAAGGCGTCCTGAAGGCCGCAGCGCAGGGGGCCGCCGGGGTAGGCGCGCAGGAGCTGCTTGATCGGCAGGGCCTGGAAGGCCGCGTCCGGGGTCGCGTAGATGAAGGGGACGCTCATCTCGGTGATGTCGATGCCGTCGCACTGGACGAGCCAGCCATAGCTGGCGTTGCCCGAGTTGGATCCGCCGCCGCCCTGGGCGGTGATGCTGTACTGGCCCATGGGGAAGTTGGGCCCGAGCGGCCATTCGGCGACGCTCTGGCCGCAGTTGGTGAGGTAGTCGATCGTGATCAGGGTCGAGCCGGCACAGATACCGGCGGCGCACTTGGTCCCCTCGCCGCAGTCCAGGTCGCTGATGCACGCGCGGCAGGCCGCGCACGGCTGGCACGGGCCGCCGCAGTCGACGTCGGACTCGCCCTGGTTCTGATAAGCGTCGCTGCAGGTCACGGCGCTGCAGTCGAAGTTGCAAAGCCCGCCGCCATTGAAGTCGCCGTCGTCGCACGCCTCGCCAAAGTCGAGCTTGCCGTTGCCGCACTGCGCCGGCGGCGGGCCGGTGGTGGCAGGGGCGGTGGTCGCGTCGGTGGTCGCGCTGGTCGGAGAGGTCGGAGAGGTCGGAGAGGTCGGGGAGGTCGGGTCCGTGGTCGTGGTGGTCGTTCCGGTGCCGGTGGGCTCGCTCGTGGCGTCGGTCGTGGTCGTGTCGGTCCCCGGGAGCGTGGAGGCGGTGGCGTCGCCCGTGGTCGGGGTCGCGGGGGTCGTGCTCGCGTCGGCCGCGGCCTCGCCGGTGCTCGTCGAGCTGCCTTCACCCTGGCCGTAGCGTCCGGGATCGGCGAAGCAGCCGCACAGCAGGAGCGCGAGCGGGGCGAGACGCGGGACGCCGACGGACGCGAGCATGGCCAACCACGATCGAAGCGTGGGCGCCGGTTGTCAAGGCGCGGCAGTTTCGCGCGAGCACGCGTGGCGCGGATGTGCCGCGGCTGTGCCGCGCTCACGCGCCGCCGCACGGCGCAGACTCGGGGCGGATGTGCGGGGCGCCACTGCTGCCGGAGCCGGCGGTGTCGTCGTTCGACCCGTCGCCGCAGGCGAGCGAGAGGGTGCACAGCAGTGAGAGGCAAACGGACAGGCGCTGCATGCCGGGCACTATCCCGGCGCGTGCCGTGGGGTCAAACGGTTTCGTGCGCGGCGGGTGGAGGAACGACGACCATCAGTGCAGGCACGTGTGGCTGATCTGCTCGGCGGAGCCGGCCTGCGCGACGCACTCGCGGGCGCCCGGCGGCAGCGGCACGCCCTCGCAGCGAGCGAGGTCGGCGGCGAAGCGGCGGGCGAAGGTGTGCTGCTTCGCGGCCGTCAACGCGGGGTCGCGGTAGCCCTGCTCGGCGAGCTCGAGGGCGACGATCCGATCGAGGATCGCCCGGCAATCCTCGGCGCTCGCCGGCTCGCCGCCGCAGGCGGTCGTCAGCACGAGCAGGACGAGGAGGCGGGGCATGACGCGAGGATATCAGCGGTAGAAGTGCACGCGGATCGGCGGCGAGACGGATCGAATGGGCCGGCCCTCGGCGTCGGTCGCCGGGGTGAAGCGGGTCGCACGCGCGCAGCGCATGGCCGCGGCCGCGAAGCCCTCCCCCGGGTCCTGCATGACCTCGCTGGCCTCGACCGTGCCGTTTGCACGCACGGTGACGCGGATCGTGGCGGTCTGCTCGTCGATCGGGAGGCTGACGGCCTCGTCGGGCCAGGCGCAGCTCCATTGACCCGAGCGCAGTGAGACGGGCGTCGCGCGGCTGCGCGGTGGTGTCACGGGCGTCTCGGGTTTTTCTGCGGCAGGTGCACCGACTCGCGTGACCGGGGTGGTGCCTGTCCCGCTCGAGGTGGTCGCGCCGCCGGCGTAGGCGCTGCCTTGCCCCTGCACGAACACGTCGCCGGTGAGGTCGAGGGCGCCCGCGGGGGCGGACACGAGCTTGCCGGCCCGGGCCGGCGCCACGCCGAGCTTGATGCGGGCGCGGGGCGTCGGTGGGGCGACGGGGGCGGGCTCGGGTGGCGCGAGGGTCGGTGGGGGCTCGGTGGGTGATTCGGCGGGTGGAGGTTTGGGCGGGGCGAGGTCGACGATCTCGACGCGGGTGAGGTCGTCGTGGATGCGGGCGGCCAGGTCGGCGCTCCAGCCCTCGAGGCTCTCGTGCATGCCGACGATCCACAGCGCGAGCCCGAGGTGCGCGGCCGCTGCGATCACGGCCGCGGGCCAGCGGCGCGCGCGGGGGGAGCGGGTCGGGTCGAACACGAGGTCGACGATCCGCGGACCTGGCGCGAGGGACATGTCCGGGGGGACATGTCCCTGGGGCCCGGTCACGGTGCGCCTCCGGCCCAGGCGGTGGCGGGCGGGCCGTCCTCGGCCCCGAAGGCGACGCGGGTCAGACCGCCCTGCTTGAGCGCGTCGAGGGTCTGGAGGACGCGGCGGTGCGGGACGGCGCCGTCGGCGTGGATGACCGCGCGCAGCTCGGGGTCGCGGGCGCGGGCCTCGGCGGCGAGGCGGGTCAGCTCGGCCGGGGTGGTCGCGGGCTCGCCGTCGACGAGGGTGACGCCGCTGACCGGGACGATGACGGACATCACGACCTGGACCTGCTCGGTGTGGCTGGCCTCCGGGAGGTCCATCGGGACGGCGGGCGTGACGATGATCTTCGCGGTGACGATGAAGATGATCAGCAACACCAGCATGATGTCGACCATCGGGGTGACGTTGATGCCGACGATCAGGCCGTCACCCTGCGGGGCGCTAGCCATGGGTGTCGCCTCCGGGGCTGCTATCTGGCGGCGAGGACAGGTAGGCGAGGACCAGCTCGGACAGCACCTCCGAGCCGGCGGCGAGCCCGGCGATCCGCCGCTGGAAGTAGTTGTAGGCGGCGACGGCCGGCAGCGCGACGATCAGGCCGACGGCGGTGGCGACCAGCGCCTCGGCGATGCTCGACATGACCGCCTGCGAGGCGACCTGCGAGGCCGCGCCCGCGCCGGTGCCCGCGCCGTGCCCGGGGCTGGCGTGGCCGAGCTCCTCGAAGGCGGCGACGACACCGATGACGGTGCCGAGCAGGCCGACGAAGGGGGCGTTGTTGCCGAGGGTGCCGAGGAAGGCGAGGCCGCGCTCGAGCTGGCCGCGCTCGAGCGCGAGGGCGCTGTGCATCGCGTGCTCGACGGCCTTCGGCCCGCGGCTGGCGAGGCGCAGGCCGGCGGCGGCGACGTTGCCAGCGACGCTGCCGGCGCGACGGAGCTCGGCGATCGCGGCGGCGTGGTCGTCGCGGGCGAGGTGCTCGTCGAGGCGCCGGGCGAGCGCCTGGAGGTCGCCGCCGCGGCGGCGCAGGACCACGGCGCGCTCGATCATCAGCGCGACGCTGGCGACCGAGAGCAGGGCGAGCAACCACAGCACCCAGCCGGCGCCGGCGCGGAGGAGGAGTTGCTGGAGTGCGTCGACGACCTGCATGCGGGCTCTTTTTTTTTATAAGATTAGAGAATGCTTCGGGTGGGGCACTCGCCCTCGCCCTGGAAGTCGCCCAGCGTGCGCGCCTGGGCCTCGAGGTAATCGTACGCGGTGACGATCGGGATGATCGACCCGGAGAGGTTGTAGCCGAGCTCGGCGCGGAACAGCTTGCCGGCCGGCACGGCGCGGAGCTCTTCCAGCGTCGTCTCGCCGTCGAGGTCGAGGTCGGCGTCGGCGATCCACTGGGCGCGGCGCTGCGTGATCTCGCCGCCCTGGGTGATGTTGGTGAAGAACCAGTGGTCGCCGTGGATGGTCGGCTTGACCTGCGCCGTGCCACCGGAGGGCACCGCGAAGCCGAGCGCGCCGGCCGGTGGGGCGCAGTCGGCGAAGCGGGTGCCGGCCTGGAGACTCCAGCGAAAGCGGACGGTCGTCGCAAGGACGCAGGCGTCGGCGGCACCCCCGGGGCACGACTGGCCGTCGGGCCTGGTGAGCTCGCCCTCGATGTGGATCGAGAAGCCGCCGTCGACCATGAGCCGGCGATCGGCGTCGGTGGTGCCCTCACCGGCGCGCGCGTCGGTGGTCGCGTTGGGCAGCGAGTAGGCGACCTGGTCCCAGCGGGCGGCCTCGACGTCGGCGAACTCGGCGAGCACGAAGCCGCCGGCCGGGAGGTGCATGAGATCGATGACGTAGATCGTCGGGGCGCTCAGGCGCTCGGTGCCGTCGCTGCGCTCGGCCGCGAAGTCGCCGAGGGTGACGAGGAATTTTTGGTAGCGCACGGTCCAGCCGTCGACGACTTGCTCCTCGCCGTCGCCGGGCTCGAGGCCCTCGGGGATCGTGTCCTCGGCCTCGACGAAGATCTGGACGGTGCCCGTGCCGGCGTCGCACGAGAGCAGGAGCAGGAGCAGGAGAGGGAGGCGTGGTGGCATGGGATTCACGGGCGGGTCCAGACGAAGATCGGCGGCTGGGTGGTCATGGCGAAGGCGATCGCGGCGTGGGCGTCGTCGCCGGGGACGATCGTGTGGGTGAGGCCGGTCTGCGCGAGGGCGTCGAAGTCGACGCTGGTGAGCCAGCCGCGGACGTCGACCTGCAACTCGAGGCGGCTGTCCTCGTCGGGGGCGTCGGTGACGGCGTGCAGGCCGACCAGCGCCAGGCTGCCGCGCATCGGCGGGGTGAC
>JAYUXQ010000830.1:0-3634 GCA_043752905.1 Nannocystis sp.
TCGCGGACGTCGGCAAGGCCAGCGTCGCGGAGGAACTGGGGGATTTTGCCCTTCACGTTGTCGGACGTGGTCGCGAAGCCGTCGAGGAGCTGGATGAGAAAGAAGGCGCCGCGCATCACTGCGTCCTGCGCCTTCCCCCAGTCGGCGATGTGAACTTGTCCGCCTGGACGCAAGACGCGGTAGATCTCGGCCAGGGTCCTGCGCTTGGTCTCGGCGGTCAGGTGGTGGAGGAGGAGGCTGGTCAGCACGCGGTCGAAGCTGGCGTCGGCGTACGGCAGCCGATCGCTGAAGCCATGATCGAGCGCGATGGTGAGACCCGCGGCGGCGACCTTGGCGGCGGCACGGCGTAGGACGTCGGGATCACCGTCGAGTCCGACGACCTCGGCCTCTGGTTGCGAGCGCTTGATCTCGATGGTCAAGGTCGCGGTGCCGCAGCCGATGTCGAGGACGCGGTGGCCCGGACGCAGCTCAGCCTGCGCGATGAGCCGCGACTTGAAGGTCGCCTCGCGCATCGTGGCGCGGAGCACCGGGTCATAAAGACCCGTGAGCCAGGCGTGGCCGAGCGCCGGGATGTATCGGTCTGCCATGCTGGGAGCCTCACGGCGCTGGGTGCGCTGGGTGAATGGAATGCACGCGCACGGTGCCCTGCGTCGCGAGACGAGCGGTCAGCCGAACCGGCGTGCTGCCGGAGTTTTTCCACAGGTAGGAGTAGAGCCCCGCGCGCGGCGCTGCAAAGCGCACCTTGCCGTCCGCGGCAGTGCCCTCGGCGTGGATGGCGACCTTGTCGCCGTCATGGGTGTGAACGTTCCACTCGAGCGGTCCGCCTGCTGCCTGGAACGTCACGTCGGTCGCAGAGCCCGCCGCCATCTCGAGGTTGATCTCGGCGAACTTGCCGGGCTCGAGGACCACGTCCTCGAGCGGCGTCGGTGTCGGCGCCCCTGCGTCCGCCTCAGAAGCGTCCGGAGTTGCCCCGCCGCACGAGCCGTCGCCCGGCTTGTGACCGCCGCAGCGGCCGAGTTCGTGCTTGCAGGACGCCTCGGGGCCCGTCTGCGAGGATCTGGCGGGAACTTCGGTCGCCTCTGCGTTTGTCTTGGGCCCACACCCGAGCCCGCTGGAGGCGAGCGCGCTGACGACGAGGAGGATGTCGGAGGTCCGCACAAGAGCTTCGTGTGAGCAGGTTTCGTGCCAGCCGTGACCACTTGGGATTGCTCGCGAAATTCCCGGCGCTACGGGCGGCGGAGTTGCGGCTTCACAATATTCGCGAATCGACATGAGACATGTCTAACAACACGATTGTGGCTATCTTCAGGTTCTTAGCTACTCATCTGCACATTTGCAATTGGCTGCAGGACTCGTCATCGCGGCACTGTTGCCGTATCATAAGCATATACATGTCTCGAATCCTGGACGCCCATGATCTGCCCGCGCCAAGTACGCCGCGCAACTTGCAACTTCCAGACGACGAGCTTGCCCGTCATGCCGACGAGGTCTTCGAGCGCGTCAGCCCATACGACGGCATCGGGTTTCGTAACCACTGCCACCGCCTCTTTCACTTTACAGAGTTACTGATGCGCCGGGACGCCGTGGTGATGGATCGCGGCGTGGCCTACACCGTGGCGATGTGCCACGACCTCGGTATCGTCAGCCGCGATGATACCGGCCCGAACTACCTCGCCCGCAGCCGCGCTCTGTTCGAACGGGAGACCAACGGCCATGACCTTGCGGGAACTCCCTCGCTCGTTCTGGAGGAGTGCATGCTTTACAACCATCGCCTCCTGCCGGTGCCCAATTTGAGCCCACAGGCGAATGCTTTTCGACGCGCTGTGCAGATCGAGCACGCGCGGGGCCTGCTGCGGTTCGGTCTCGACGCCGCCCAGGTCGAGTCGGTATTCGAACGTTACCCGCGCGGCAACTTCGACCGTGTGCTCCTGGACTTCGCCTGGCGCACATTGCGATACGAGCCGCTGACAATCGTCAATGGCATCTTCTTTTGACAGTCACGGCGGCGTCGCCGGAGCGCGACGCCGCGGGACCTGCTGGAGCGCTGGAGCTCAATGGTCGCCATGGCCATCGGCGGCCGGCTTACCGCTACCAGGAGCCACGTCGACGACGAAGCCGGCGATGATCATCTCGCCGTCATGGACGAACTGTCCCCAGACTTTGTAGAGACCAGCCGCGGGGAATTGCGTGGCGAACGAGACTTTGTTGGGCGTCGGCGCATCCACGTGAGGTGTGCTCCCCGGAGCGTGGTCGTGACCGCCGCCGTCGTCCGGATGGCTGTGCAGAAACTGTGAGCCGTCCTGGCTGATGATCACGCAGTGACCCTGGGCGCCGAGATAAGGCGTGAGGTTGGTGACGGGCTTGCCACCCTTCGAGATGAAAAAGTCGAGCTTGACACTGTCGCCCGCGGTCAGCGACGACGCCTTCATGCGCACCTTGTGGCCCGCGATGGACTTTGCCTTGGTGAGGTCGTCCTGCTGCAACGCGACCGTTTCGCGCGGGGCTCCACCCACGTCGATGGGCTTTTGGATGACCTGCCCCGAGGCACCGGCAGGTCGGAAGTCAGCGTAGAGCGTGTGGGGGCCACCCGCGGGAAACGTAAAATCGAGCTTCATCGTGCCGTCGGCACCGAGCTCGGGATGCTCGTGGACAAACCACGACAGGTCCTTCGAGACCATCAACAGGTGCAGCTTCTTCTCGTGTACGACCTCGAAATCCTTCACGCGAGCCCCACCGTCGTCGATGACTTCGAAGCTGAGCGCGGTCTTCTTTCCCGCCTCCGGAGGCGGCGTTGTGGTGACGACGACATCGTACTTCTTGGCGACGGTCGCGGGGCCTACAGCGACGAGATCCATGCCGCACTTGTGGCACTTGCCAGGCTTGTCGGACCGCACTTCGGGGTGCATCGGACATGCGTAGCCGACCGTGGCCGCGTCCGTCGGGGTGCTGTTGGCCACCGCACCCCCGTGGGCCGGTTCGGATGCTGGCGGCGCCGCCGTGGACGCCTTCGCGGGCGGCGGTGGTGGTGCCGCTTTGGTCCCGACCGGGTCAGAATTGCATGCAGAGGCGAGGGTCAAGCTCGCGGCGAGGAGAATGCGCAGATTCATGGGTGCTTCCACGTTGGGTCAGTCCTTCGGCTATTTCGCGGCGCCATGGCCGTGATGCTTGCTCGCGGCGCCATGGCCGTGATGCTTGCTCTTGTCTTCGTGGGCCCCGCTCACGTGTGAGGCGTCGAAGGCATCGGCCCACTTCAGGATCAGCGCCAGGTCTTCACCCTGCACCGAGCCGGGTTTGTTTCTCGGCATCGTCGCCCTGCCCCCACCGACACCAAGCGTCTTACGGATGCTCGCCGCCATTTCGTCGGTATGATGGCCCTGGAACGGGTAGTTCGTCGTTTCAAAATGAGCGAGGGTGCCCTTCTTGGCGCCGGGGCCAGCTTTCGTGTGGCAGCCCGCACAGAACTTATCGAAGACCGGCTTGGCCGCCTCGTAGGCGGATATCTCGGCGGCAAGCAGGTCCTTCTCTGCCTGGGCTGGAGCCGGCGTCGCCGGTTCGGGAATGACCTCGGGTGCGGTCGTTGCAGGCGTCGGCGTGGCGGTCGCTTCAGGAGTGACGCCCGGTTCGGAAGCCACGA
>JAYUXQ010000831.1:0-3633 GCA_043752905.1 Nannocystis sp.
TGGCTCGCGCGAGCGTGCTCGATGGCTGCGCGGGCAGCGTCGCGCTGCTTCTCCAGGGCACGCAGCGTGCCGTGCAACAGCTCTGCGGCGCGCTGGTAATCTGCGGCCTGCTCGGCGCGAGTGGCCTCGGTCTTGACGTTCTCGATCTGTGCGCTGAGCTGTTTGATCTCGCCGATGCGCTCTCGCTCGCTCTGCCAACGTGTACGCAGGGCGGTCACCTCCTCGCGCAGCGTGGCGAGCTCACCGGTGACCTGGGCCAGGCGATTACGGGTCGCGTCGGTCTGGTCCTCGCGTAGCAGCGCCTGGCGCTCGATCTCCAGGCGGGTGACACGGCGCTCGCGCTCCTCGATCGGCAGCGGCAGGCTCTCGACCTCCATCTTCAGGCGCGCGCAAGCCTCGTCGACGAGGTCGATCGCCTTGTCCGGGAGGAAACGGTTCTGGATGTAGCGATGGCTCAGACGCGCGGCCGCGATGATCGCGGCGTCCATGATGCGAATGCCATGGTGGGCCTCGTATTTGTCGCGAATACCGCGAAGGATAGCGATCGTATCCTCGACCGAGGGCTCATCGATCAAGACCGGCTGGAAGCGGCGCTCGAGCGCCTTGTCCTTCTCGATGTGCTTGCGGTATTCGTCGAGTGTGGTCGCGCCGATGCAGCGCAGCTCGCCTCGCGCCAGCGCCGGCTTGAGCATGTTGGCGGCGTCCTGGGCGCCCTCGGCCTTGCCAGCGCCGACCAGGGTGTGCAGCTCGTCGATGAACAGGATGATCTTTCCGTTCGTGGCGGCGACCTCCTTGAGGACGGCCTTGAGCCGCTCCTCGAAGTCGCCGCGGTACTTGGCGCCGGCGACCAGCGCTGCCAGGTCGAGCTGCATGAGCTTGCAAGCCTTGAGACTCTCGGGAACATCCCCGGCGGCGATCCGCAGTGCGATGCCCTCGGCGATCGCCGTCTTACCGACACCAGGGTCGCCGATGAGTACCGGGTTGTTCTTGGTCCGGCGCGACAGCACCTGGATCGCGCGCCGGATCTCGACGTCACGGCCGATCACCGGATCGAGCTTCTGCTGGTGGGCCGCCTGGGTGAGGTCGCGACAGTACTTGGCGAGGGCCTCATACTTCGCCTCCGGTGAATCGTCCTGGACGGTCTGGGTTCCACGGATCTCGGCGAGCGCCGACAGCAGCAACTCGCGGCTGCCACCCAGCTTGCTCAGCACCTCGGCGGCGCGGACCTTGAGGTCGATCGCCTTGGGGCTGAAGCAGGCGAGGATCAGGTGCTCGGCGCTGATGAAGCGGTCGTGCATCGCCTCCGCCTCGCCGGCCGCCAGGTCGAGCAATGCGCGCAGCTCGCGAGACGGGCTCGGCTCGCTACCTTGCACGCGCGGCTGGCGGGCGAGCTCGGCCTTCACGGCGCGTTCGATCGCGCCGCCGTGCACGCCGGCGCGCTCCAGCAGGGGCAGCGCGAGGCCCCCCTCCTGCTGCAAGGCCGCCATGAGCAGGTGCAGGCTGGTCAACTCGGGGTGTCCGAGCTCGTTGGTCATCGAGTGCGCGTGGGCGATGGTTTGACGGGTCTTGACGGTCGCGGTTTCAGCGTTGAACGTTGCCATGTGGGGTCACACTTTCTTCTCGGAGGCTCGACGTTGGGCCGAACCTAAGCGCCAGCGAGTTCGCCATTATGGTGCCAGCCTGGCCACACGCCCCCTGACGACCGGTGGGTCGCAGCCACCGAGCAACAGCAGTAACAGGGCCCTCGAAAATTGTGGAGTCGTCATGGCGCGTGCTCTCCTGGTGCTTAGCAAGGCTCGTGCCACCGTTTTGACGATAATCACCGTGATCGTCATGGGGTGTTTCGATTGAAGCGTCGAGGACCTCGCGCAGATCTTGCACCCCAGTGCAAAAAGTCGCAGGGCTGCTTTCAGGCAGCCCCCAGCGACCCCGCAAGCCGGCACACAGCGGTGGCACGCACCTTGCTGTAGGGTCTACATGCAAGCCGAGACCCCGCTCGTACGCCACTTCATGACGCCCAACCCCCTGTGCATCGATGGTGAGCTCTCCATCGCCGATGCCTTCGCCCGGATGCAGGAGATCAACGCCCGCCACCTTCCGGTGTACGTCCGAGCTCAGCTCTTCGGTGTGCTCAGCGAACGCGTCATCGCCCGCCTCTATGCTGCAAAGGGCGTCGATCCTGAGCAGTTTACCGCGGCCCAGGCTGTTACGTCCGATCCCTATGTATGCACCCCCGACACCCCGCTCGAGCAGGCAGTCCAGGTGCTCATCGACCACAAGATCGACGCGGTCGTGGTGATGGAAAGCGACAAATTGTGCGGGATGCTCACTGTAATTGATGCCATGCAGGCGCTGGTCGCGGTGCTCCACCGCGATGCGGCTCAGGCGGTCGATCCCACGCACCAGTGGACTGCATCGACCATCGGGTCGGCGCGCACTTCGTGAAGTCGGCTTGGGCGGGATCTCGACTGCGGAGTTCACCCGCCAACCCTGAAGACAACAAAGACGCGGGCGGCGGCGTGCGGCCGTGGGACCTGAAGGGGGAGTCGGCGAGGCCCAAGCCGGCGCAGCACGCGAGCACGCGACGGGCCCCGCCGAACTTGATCAGGCGATAGATCTCGGCGACCGAGGTGAGGGTCTTGCCGGAGCCGGTGGCCAGCGAGCGCTCGAGATCGGCGGATCGAGGCCGGCGGGCAGGCCCGTGGCATACTTGGTGAGCTGGGGCTCGACGCCGGTCAGGGTGTTGCCGGTGTCCCGGCGGACAGGTTGGTCGCATTGCTGCGGTCCTGCACGACCCAGCCCGCGGCCACGAATGCGGCGTCGATCTCGACGCGGGCCTGGGCCTCTGGCTCGCTAACTCCGGACGATGGCGGCGTCATTCGTCTCCTCCGAATCCCATTCCACGGCGCGCAGCGTGGACGTTGCGCGTGGACGCCATGATACTGTCAGGCATCTCGGTTCGTGGGTTTGAACTCGCCCGAGGCGAGGGCGCCGGCGATCTCCTCGAAGGTGAAGCCGCGGTCGAGCTTCTTCTTGACCCACGCGGCCTGGGCCGGGGCGTGCAGTGGCCAGCGCGAGCTGAGGCCGCGCTGGCCGCCGTGGACCTTCTGGGGGGCCGGGAGCACGCCCTTCTGGGCCCAGCGAAATACCGTTGGACCGGAGATGCCGCCCGCCTCACAGACCTCGGCGGTCGTGGCCCATCGCGTATCCTCAAGGCCAGGCACGGGCGGGAGTCTAACGGCGTGACTTCGAGCCAGGAAGGGTTCTTGCGTCCGTGAATAGTCTGTGTTTAGTGTGATTGCGACTGAATAGTCCGAGAGTAGTCTGTGAACAGGAGAAGCCAATGACCTGCCGTGAACCGCCTGAGCCACCCTCCACGCCCAGCCATGCGCCGTCCGACGAGGTCGAGACGGACCTCGAGCTGCCTGACGACGCGGAGTACCTGGGCTCGTACGCGTCGATCACCGGGTACCTGCGAGCGATGCTCGAGCCCGAGGTGTCGCCGGCGTGTGCGTGGATCCTCGAGCATCTCGACTACGAGGCGGTCCGGCGGCGCTGGGAGAGCGACGGGAGTCGGCTGGTGCTCGCGCGAGGTCACGTGTACCGGGTCGCGGGTTCTGCGTCGGAGGTCGT
>JAYUXQ010000832.1:0-3631 GCA_043752905.1 Nannocystis sp.
CTCACGCCACCTCCGCGGCGAGCCCGAGCAGCCCGCGCAGACAATCCCTATCCGAGAACGGCAGCGTCTCATCGCCGATCGTCTGTCCCGTCTCGTGACCTTTTCCGGCGATCACCACGACATCACGGCGACCGGCCGCCTGCAACGCCAGCGCGATCGCCCTCCCGCGGTCCGGCTCGACGAGCACGCGCGCCCGCCCGCCGCGATCGATCCCCTTTATTAACATCGAAGCGATCGCCCGTGGGTCCTCGTGCCGCGGATTATCGGTGGTGACGATCACCAGGTCCGCCGCGGCCCCGACCGCCTCGCCCATCGGCTCGCGCCTGCCCGGGTCCGTATCCCCGCCCGCGCCGAACACCACGATCACCCGCCCTCCGCCAGCCAGCACCCGCGCCGTCGCGCAGGTACGCACCAGCGCGTCGGGCGTGTGCGCATAGTCCACCGCCACCACCGGACCGCCACGCGCGAACAGCTCGAAGCGCCCCGGCACGCCAGGACACCCCGCGAACCCACGAACGATCGCCGCAGCATCGACCCCGACCGCATGCGTCGCGCAGGCGGCCGCCAACGCATTCTCCGCGAACACCTCACCGACCAGCGCCAGCTCGAGCACCCCCCCGAGCGCCTCCGCCAGCGGCGAGGGCTCGAGCGTCACCCGCGTGCCCATCGGCGTCACCTCCACGCGACGCGCCGCCAGGTCCTCGCCACGCAGCGCCGGCCCCCGCGAGGCGACCCCGAACCACAGCCTGCGCACCTCGGGTGCAGTCACGCGATCGATCAACCCCGCGCTCGGATCTCGCGCGTTGAGCACCGCGGCCCCATGGGCAGGCAGGTGCACGAACAGCTGGGCCTTGCTCGCCAGGTAGTGCTCCCACGACCCATGTGTTTTGAAATGATCGGGCGAGAGGTTCGTGAAGACGCCGACGTCGTAGCGCCAGCGCTTGGCATAGCCGCGGGCCAGCGCCTGACTCGTGATCTCGACGACCGCGTGCTTCCCCCCGAGCTCGTGGCAGCGCTCGGCCGCCTCGAGGAAGCTTGGCCAGCTTCGTGTCATCTGCAACGACTCGCCGTCGACGCAATAGTCGAGGGTCGTCGACGAGAACACGTGCAGCCCCGCCGCCTGGATCGCCGCCGCCGCGAGCACCGTGGTGGAGGTCTTCCCGTTGGTCCCGGTCACGCCGATCGTCCACCAGGACTCGGCCCAGGGCCGCGCAGCGGGCACGATCCGCGGGTCGCTCACGCCGTCATCCTCGCACAGCTCGCCCGCCCGTTCACCCGCCGCGACGAACATCGTCACGCGAGGGACGCGAGGGATGCGAGGGATGCGAAGGATGCGAAGGCCGTGAGCGCGCCTCGCATGTCTCGACCGGCCGCGTCGCAGCGGGCGCGGGCGCCTCGACCTGCTGCTCCGGCGCGCTCCCCTGCGGGTCCGCCCCGTTGGGCACGAAGCCAGCGAGCATCGCCGTCAACGCCAGGAACCTGTCCGCCTGAATCTGCATCGCCCCACCCTCCCCCGGCCCCTGCGGCCCCCGACGCGATCTTTGGCCGGCGCCCCTGCCCCCGTCAAGCCACGCATCCGCGCGTGTGCGACTCAGCCCGCGCGCGTCGCGTCCGCCCACGCGCGCATGAGCGCGAGGCTGACGCCTGCCCCGCCGCACACGATCACGAGCACCGACTCGACCGCGGACGACCCCGCCGTCCCGATCAGCATCGGCGCACGATCGTAGATGGCCGAAAGGCCAGCTCCGCAGGCCGGCTCGACGAGCACCCGGTGGTCGTCGACGAAGCGCTCGCACGCTCGCACCGCCGCCGCGTCGTCGACCAGCCACGGCGTCACCGGGTGCCGCCGCGTCCACGCCAGCGCCTCCGCGGCGACCGTCGCCGCGCCGAGCGTCGTCGCCAGCGTGTCGATCCGCGGCAGGGTCACCAGCGCGTCCGCGGCGACCGCCGCCGCCAGCGAGCCCGCTCCGCGGGTCTCGACCGCGAGCACCGGCACCTCGTTCCAGCCGACCGCGTGCATGCCGACGAGCACCCCGCACATCAGCCCGCCGCCGCCGACCGCGACGACCACCGCGCCGGGCCTGGGCCCCTGCTCCGCCGCCTCGACGATCATCGCCGCGTGGCCGGCCCAGATCTCCGGGTCGTCGAAGGGGTGCACATAAGATGACCCTTCGGGCATGTTCGAAAGGGCATACGCGTGCGCCTCGGCCCACGCCGCTCCGTGCTCGACCACCTCGGCTCCCTCGTCGAGGATCCGCGCCCGCGCCCACGCCCCCGTGCTACGCGGCACCACCACCGTCACCGGCACCCCGAGCCGCCGCCCCGCGTACGCGACCGCCAGCCCCGCGTTGCCGCCCGACGAGCACACCAGCCGCCGCGCACCCGCCTGCACACGCGTCGCGCAGGCCCGACCGAGCCCGCGGATCTTGAACGACCCCGTCGGCTGCAGCGCCTCCATCTTGAGATACACCGGCACCCCGAGCGCCGCGCGCAGCGCCCCGGAGTCCCACAGCGGCGTCGTCACGGCGAACGGCATGGCCCCTTCCTACCACCCCTTGCGCCCGCGCTGCCATCGGACGGATAACCGCTGCCATGCCCTCGCTTCGCCTGGTCCGCCCGCTCGTCCCCGCCGCCCTCCTCCTCCTCGCCTGTGGCGACAGCGGGGGCACCAGTGACAGCTCGACTGGCGTCACCGGCGTCACCGGCGTGCCCGGCACCGACGACGGCGGCAGTGCCACCACCACGAACGGCAGCGCCAGCGCCGGCACTGCGACGCAGTCGACCGCGAGCGACCCGACGACCACCGCCGACCCGACCGGGAGCGCCACCGACGGCGCCACCGGCACGACCGCCGACATCGATCCCTTCGACAGCAGCTCCGGCGGCACCACCTGGGACAGTTTCGGCGACGACACCGGCCCCTCGCTGTGCAAGCAACAGATCGACATCGTCTTCGTCATGGACGTCTCGACCTCGATGTCCGGCGTCCTGCAAAAGCTGGAGGAGGAGATCCTCACCGTCGACGCCAAGCTCAAGACCCTCAACGTCCTCCCGGACGTGCATTACGGCCTCGTCGTCTTCGTCGACGACGCCCAGATCATCGACGCCGGCGCCCCCTACGTCGACGTGCAGGACCTCAAAAAGGACTTCAATTATTACTGGATGTTCACCCAGTACAACTCGCAGGTCAGCGGCGGCGGCTCCAACGTCGACTTCCCCGAGAACACGATCGACGCCCTCTACATCGCCGCGGGTGGTTTCCAGTGGCGCCCGGTCGAGGACACCCTGCGCATGGTCATCCACACCACCGACGACACCTTCGGTGAGAAGGGCGCCGTCCAGAGCATGATCGAGATCCAGCACACCTACGACGAGACCGTCGCCGCGTTGCAGGCCCAGCAGGTCCGCGTGTTCTCGTTCGCCGACAACGACATGACCGGCGGCCCCGTCAACAACGAGGACGTGAGCATGGGCTTCTTCACCCCCTACAACGGCAAGACCCCGATCCCCGAGGCCACCGACGGCGGCGCCTTCAACATCAACCTCGTCAACAAGAACCAGCTCAGCCTCAGCGCCGCGATCAACGACTCCGTCGAACAGAGCCTGTGCGAACAATACATCCCGCTGTGAC
>JAYUXQ010000833.1:0-3630 GCA_043752905.1 Nannocystis sp.
GAGCGGTCGAGGGCGCCGATGAACGAGTCCTGATTGACCATGACGGCCTTGGACTTGAGCACGACCACGGTGCTGTCGGGGTACGTGACGGTCAGCCGGCCCTCGATCTTGCGCGGGACCCAGTCGCCCGGGAGCGGCTTCCAGAACGCGCGGATCAGGGTCAGGCGGTTCTGCAGCAGGTACGAGGTGCGCTTGTCCCCGCCGACCCCGGCGCCGTCGCGGCCGACCGCCACGCCGACGCCCTGGTTGGCCTCGACCCATTCGATCTCGAGGCCGCCTCGCACGGGCGCCGGCACGAACGGCTCGGGCTCGCCGGTGGTCGGCACGGGGTCGGTGGTCGTCCCGTCGCTCGTGGTGACCGCGTCCGAGGTCATGCCCGTCTCGGAGCTCGTGATGCTGGTGCTCGTGGTGAGCGTATCTCCGTTCGTGGTCCCCGCGTTGTCGCCGCAGGCAGGACAGGTCAGGGCCAGGATCGTGAGCGAGGCGAGGCGAGGCGAATAGGACAGCATGACAAAAACCCTACCCCCGGATCCCGCCCAGCCACAAGCGGTCCACGCCTCACGTTTCAGGCGTCGCGGTTTCGTCGGGCCAGGCGCGGCAGATACGCGAGCAGCCGCGCTGTCCCCAGGAGCACCGCCAGCGCCGCGGCCGCATCGGCGACGCGCAGCAGCGGCGTCAGGTGCAGGGCTGGCCCGAGCGCCGCGCAGACCAGGAACACCAGGCCAAAGCCGACCGTGGGCTGGCCGCCGAGCAGCTGGCCGGCGGACCGCAGCCCGGCGCGCAGCCAGTAGACCAGACCGGCGAGCGCGAGCAGGACCAGCGCGGCCGCGCCGACGCTGGCGGCGGTCGGTCCGAGGCGGCGGGCGAGGCCTCGCACGAGGGTGCCAGCGCCGTCCTGGTCGAGCACCGGGCCCTGCATGCCGGTGAGGAGGACCTCACCCGGATGCGGGTCGTACGAGCCCGGGCCCGGGTTGCCGGCGGGGGCGAGTTGCGAGTGCACGGGGATCAGCGCGAGGTGGGTCTCGGCGAGCTCGGCGGGCAGCCGGGCGCCGCGGTGGACCTCGGCCGCGAAGTGATAGCTCGGCGGGCGCAGAAACGGGCCGGTGTAGCCGGGCATCGCCGTGGCGAGCTGCTCGAGGTCGACGTCGGGGCTGGTGAAGCGCAGGCGTCCGAACGCCAGGCGGTTGCGTACCGAGATCGTGCGGTCCTGCGAGGGGTCGTCCGGGTGGCGCAGCACGGCGGTGTCGGCGGCCGAGAGGAACTCCCACGGCGGGACCTCGAGCTCGCCGAGGCGGTTGAGGAAGCCGAGCTCGAGGCCACGCGCGGGCGGGTCCATGCGCAGGTGGACGACCTGGCCCGGCACGAGGCCGGATCCAACCGGGGCGGTGAGGGCGAGCGGGGCCGGCGGCTCACCGCGGTCGGGGTAGGGACCGGAGTAATTGAACGCGACGATGTCTCGCAGCGCCGGGTTGCGCGGGGCGTCGGCGGCGCGCGGCTCCTCGAACATCGACAGGCGCTCGCCGCCCTGCATGCGAAACCCGCGGGCGACGCCGCCGACGAAGTGGAAGTCGTCGACGTTGAGGAAGGGGCCCTCGAGGTCGCGGGTCCGCATCAACTGACGAAAGTTGATCGTCGGGTCGGTCGGGTGGAGTTTTAAAAAGGGGCCGACCTCGGTCTCGATCAACTCGCGACGCACGGGGATCCGCAGGTCGAAGCCCGGGTTCTTGCCGCGCTCGGGGTCCTTGTCGCGCAGGATCACCGTGTCGACCGTGCGCGTGAAGTCCCAGGCCGGGGCGGCGACGATGTTCTCGTCGCGGAAGACTCCACCGTAGAGGTGCCCGCGAGGGTCGGCGCGCAGCACCATCGGGTAGCGCTGGCCCTCCTCGAGGCCGGAGTCCGGCGCGAGGACGATCAGCTGGCCGTAGTCGCTCGGCGTCAGGCCGCCGCGAAGATGACGCTCGAGCGGCACCAGCTCTCTGCCGGTGATCACCTCGGGCGTCGTGACGTCGGCGGTCAGCGCCGCGAGGCCGGTCAGCAGGGCGACGCCCGCGGTCACGATCGGTCCGAGCCAGCTGCGCCCGCCGCCGACGCCGGTCGCCATGGCGTGGCCGAGGCTGCCGGTCGCGCCGGCGACCGCGGCTCGCAGCACGCCCTGGGCGGCCGCCGCGAGCAGGCCCGCGAGCGCCGCCTCGCCGCCGCCGGCCTGCGCGAACATGTCCCCGAGGACAGGTGAAAGGCCGCCTTGTGCGAGCAGCAGGATCATCAGCGCGAGGTGCACCGCGAGCGCGACGAGGGTGACCGGACCGAGCCAGCGACCGGGCCCGCGAAGGGCCCCGAGAGTCAGTACTGCGAGCCCGAGCCCGACCGCCCACGGCGCGACGGGCCCCGCCGCGCGCACGGCCTCGGCCGCCTGGTGCGTGTGCAGCAGCGCGCCGGCGGCCAGCGTGGCGACGGTCGCCGCGAGGGCGTGGCCGAGCCCGAAACCATGTCCCGCGAGACCTGTCCGAACGGACAGCCGGTCACGCTGCACCCGACCCTCGACGTGGTGGATCGCGGCGCCGGCGAGGCTGGCGAGCACCAGCCACGGCAGCGCGCCGGGCCCACCGAGGCCGATCGCCAGCAACGCCGCGACGACGCCCGCGAACGCGGCGCCGACCACGAACGTGGCGCTGGCGACGGGCACGGAGCTGGCGACGACAGGCGTCGGGTCCGGTCGCGTGCGGGTCAACAGCGCGACGAGGGCCGCGAGTACGCCCGCCGCGAGGACGACGAACACGAGGGCGCGGGCGAGCAGGTCGTGGGCGCCCCCGAGGGTCGCAGGGATGAGTGCGAGCATGTCAGTCCGAAGTCAGCGGAGGTGCACAGGAATCGAACCTGCCCGGGAAGCTCCTCGCATCCCGCACCGGTGTTGAAGACCGGGGGCCGCACCAGCGCGCCGGGCACCTCCGCGGCGCAGCATAGCGCAGGCCGGCCGGGGCCGTCAGGTCCCTTCGGGGGGGGCGGCCGGGATCCCGCAGACCTCAATGCAGCCAGTGGCGACGAACGGGGCGTCGCCGCGGCTCTGGAACACGAACTCGGAGGCCGCGGGGTCGCCGTCGCTGTTGAACAGGCCGTAGGGGAGGGTATCGTAGCGATAGGTCTGGCCGGACTCGGGGTAGCTGTCGACGGCGATGGTGACCGGCTCGCCGGGCGCGGGCACGCCGGCGTCCTTGGGCGGCGCGGGGGGTAGCTTGCCGCCCTCGGGCGGGTACTCGGTCCACACCATCTGCTTCTCGGTGAACTCGTACTTGAAGCAGCGACAGGCGTACTGGTCGGTGTCGCACAGGGTCTGCGTGATGTCGGTGCGCCCCATGGAGTCGAGGCAGCCCGCCGAGGCGACGATCTGCGAGTCCTGGTCGAAGTGGATCAGGAACCTGTCCTCGCGCGTGCTGACGTCGAAGGTCGTCAGGCCCTTGCCGTCGATCTCGAACTTCGTCAGGGACCAGGTGCCCTGCTCGTCGAAGAGCGGAACCGGCTCATCGTCGCAGGCGGGCACCGCGGTGACGGCGGCCATCAGGGCACAAAAGGCACCAGGGAGGAGAAGCTTGTGGGTGCGCATGGGGCTCGTCCGGACGCTACCACAGCCGGCCG
>JAYUXQ010000834.1:0-3626 GCA_043752905.1 Nannocystis sp.
AAGCGGCCCCTGGGATGATAGCGGCAGAACCACACCATGTCGGCCCACAGGTACATCAGCAGCGCCACCGCCACGCCGAAGAAGTAGAACCCGAACTCCTCGATCGGGATGTTCCTGAGCCACGTCCCACTGACCAGGTCGTAGCCCCACGCGAAGATCTGCAGCGTCGCGCCGCTGTTGGGGAATGTGAAGAAGGTGTTCCCGAACACCAGGTCCAGCAGCACGCCCATCGGCACCAGCAGCCCGACCGTCGACCAGAACGAGCGCCACGGCTGCTTGTACTGCGGGTGACCGCGCAACCACGTCAATATCGCCAGCATCGGCACGACCCACAGCGACAGCGACCACGTGTACCCGTACGGCGTCGGGTTCTTCGCCGTCATCACCAGCACCGCAGGGTACTCCACCGTGCGCAGCGTCAAATAGGCGGGGATGAGCAGCACCGCGACGATCGCAAACACGAGCGCCGCGCCGCCGCGGGGGACCCTCGGGGGAGCCTGGTCAGTCTCCTGCACGCTGCTACTATACCGACCACCCGCGCGCACGTCCCCCTCTCGTCCCGTTCACCCCAGCAATTTGTTCCGGGCATTTTGGCCCTTGCGCCCGGCTGCTCCGTTTCACCGGCTCCGGCATTGTCGTAGACTTTAGACCCGGGGGAGCTCGATGTACACCACGACCGCCGACCGCAAGCGCTGGATCCTCACCCTCGCAACACTGGGCCTCTCGCTCGTCGGCGACTCGATCTCCGCGATCTTCGGCCTGGGGCCAGCGGCGGCCTGGCTGCTGGGCGGCCTGCTGCTGGCGATCTACGGCCTCTACACCCTCGTCACGCGCGACCTCGTGATCGCCCGCCTGATGCTGTTCGGGCTCATCGTCGGCTTCGGCGAGCTGCCTGCCGACGCCTTCGGGGTGACGACCACGCGCACGCTCGTTTACTGGCCCGGGGGGCCCTTCATCTGGGACACCCCGCTCTACATGCCGCTCAGCTGGGTCACAGTGGTTGCCCAACTCGGCTTCATCGGCGCCTTCCTGGTGCCGCGCTGGGGCGCGCGTCGGGCCGCGATCGCCATGGCGATCTTCGGCGGCATCAACATCCCGATCTACGAGTTCCTGGCCAAATTCGCGCACTTTTGGTACTATCAAAACACGCCGCTGCTGTTCGGCGTGACGCCTTACTACGTCATCCTCGCCGAGGCCCTGCTGTCGATGAGCCTGCCTCTGCTCGCCTACAAGGCGATCTCGGCCCAGTCCGGACAGGTCGTCGTGCTCGGGCTCGTGCAGTCGCTGTGGATCTACATCGCCGGGCGGATCGCCTACGCGCTGGTCGGCTGACATGCCAGTACCGCTCCCGCCCGGCCCACGCGGCCTGCCGCTGGTCGGCAACATGCCCGCCGTCGCCCGTCACGGCATCGTGCCCGTGCTGCTCGAGTCCTGGCGGACCCACGGTGACCTCTTCATGCTGCGGATCGGCACGCAGCGCGTCGTCGTCGTCGCCCACCCGGACGGCGTCGAGCGCGTGCTCCACAGCCACCGCGCCAACTATTATAAAGGCAGCGTCTACGACCCGCTGCGCCTGCTCATCGGCGAGGGCCTCGCCACCGCCGAGGGGGATCGCTGGCTCAAGCGTCGCCGTCGCATGCAGCCGGCCTTCCACGCGCGACACCTCGCCGGCCTCACCGACACCATGCTGCGGATCACTGGCGAGACCCTCGCCTCGTGGCGCACGCGCCACCCCGACGGCGCCCTCGTCGAGATCTCCGAGGAGATAGCGCGCCTCACCTTTCGCATCATCGGCGCCACCCTGTTCGGCCTCGAGGTCGGCGACAGGGCGGTGACTTCTGTGCAGGCTTTCGCCGTCGCCCTCGATCTGCTCACGCGCCAGGCCGACGGCACCCCGAAAGCGCCGCTGTGGATGCCGACTCCGAGCAACCGCCGTCTGCGGGTCGCCCTGCGCACGATCGACGCCATGATCGCGGAGATCCTCGCCGACGCCCGCGCTCGTCAATATGCAGGAACCTCCGCCCCGACCAACATGCTCGGTCTATTGCTGGCGATGCGCGACGAAGAGACCGGCGAGGCCCTGACCGACGCCGAGCTGCGCGACGAGATCGTCACCATGGTCCTCGCCGGTCACGAGACCGTCGCCCTGACCCTGACCTGGGCGCTCGAGCGCCTGAGCCGGACGCCCGAGGTCGCCGAGCGCGTCGCCGAGGAGGCCGCGCGGATCCTCGGCGCCGACCCAACGACGATCCCGACTGCCGCCGAGTCCGGGCGCCTGCGTTACACGCGGATGGTCGTCGACGAGGTCCTGCGCGTACGCGGCCCCGCGTGGATCGTCGCCCGCAATTGTCGTGACGATGACGTCATCGGTGGATATCGCGTCCCCGCCGGCAGCATCGTGCTCTGCCCGCAATTCCTGACCCACCGCCACCCCGCGTTCTGGTCGCAGCCCGAGCGCCTGCGCCCCGAACGCTTCGACCCCGACGCCCCCGAGCAGTCCCACGAGTACGCCTACTACCCCTTTAGCAAGGGCCCGCGCGTGTGCATCGGCAACCACTTCGCCCTCAGCGAGGCCACGGCCCTCCTCGGGATGCTGCTCCGCGCCTGCCGCTTCGACCCCGAACGCGCCGGCGACCACGGCTTTCGCGCGACCAACGTGCTCCACCCCGAGCCAGCCGTCGCCCTGCGCCTGCGCTGGCGCTGACCGCGATGGTGCGCATCGACGGGCGAGCCCACGATCGCTGGCGTATGCTCGCATCATGCGCGCCCGACTCCTGACGCCTCTTGTCATTTTGTCACTCCTGTCCGCGTGCGGCGGCCTCGACGAGCAGGAGGCTCGCACTGTCTTTACTGGGATCGCTGGCCTCGCTGCCGGCGCGGGCAGCGAGTCCCAGGCGAGCGTCGCCGAGCTCACCGGCGCGACGGCGCCAGTGGACCTCGCCCTGGAATGCACGGACGGCGGCGTGGCACGGATCGTCGGGACCTCGGCGACTTGCAGCGATTCGGCCCGTCAGGGGGAGCTCGTGCTCACCGTGGAGGTCGCCGCCTGCGTGGTCGGCGATGTCACGCTCGATGGCACGATCGGGCACACGGCCGAGCGGCGCAGCAACGCGGACGGCGAATATCTGGCCTATGCCATAGGCGGTACGCTGTCTGTCCGCGGGGCCGTCGACGGCGACTGCGAGGTCGACGTCGAGTACTCGAACATCCTGACCGAAGATCACCGCCTCAAGTTCACCGGATCCGTCTGCGGTCACGACGCGAGATCGCTGCTCGGCGTCGTCGCCATTCTCCCGCCCTGGTCCTGCCCGCGCGCGGCCTCGCCAGATCGCTAGCTAGAACCACCGCTGTCCCGTGGGGCATGCCCGCATGGTCATCGTAGGGCTCGGCCGGCACCGAGGGCCCCCGTCTTCGCACGCGCAGACCCGCACCGAACCGTGAGGCGAGGAAAATTCCCGGGAACCTCTCGCCCCGTCCGCCGTGAGACCGGGCGAGGCAAGGAGTTCACCATGAAAGACAGCATCATTCACACGCTACTCGGGTTCGTCGCGCTCACCTGTGTCACCCCGGCGCACGCCGCCGATGGCCAGCTCGACAGGGACCTGATCCGCCGCGTCGTCCGGGCG
>JAYUXQ010000835.1:0-8891 GCA_043752905.1 Nannocystis sp.
CAGGCCCGCCTCGTCGCCGAGGGTGACCACCAGGGCCCCGTTGTGGTCGTAGATCTGGTTGCCCATGTAGATCTCGACATCACCGTCGTTGTCGAGATCGGCCATCCCGATCGCTCCGAAGCCGAAGTTGGGCACCGCGCTGGCGGCCGTCCACTTCAAGGTGCCGTCGTGCTCGAAGCACACCAGGTTGCCGGTCGGCGTCATCGCCACGACCTCCGGGATGCCGTCGGCGTCGAGGTCGCCGAGCGCCGGCGTGATCGTGGTGTCGACCTGCACCGGCGCCTTCCAGTGCGGGGTCCCGGTCGCGCCGTCGAGCACGTGCAGCGAGCCCGCCCACTGACCATAGATCGCAAACACCTGGATGACGATGTCGGGCGTGTCGCAGAGGTCGATCGCGCCGTCGCCGTTGTCGTCGTTGAGGTTGGCGACCAGCGGGATCGAGAACGCCTGGCTCTCGCCCGCGTCGCCCATCCACGACCACTGCACCTCCGGGTCGAAGCTGTCGGGCTGGGCCTTGTCGGCGCACGGCTGGGTCGCGTCCATGTCCTCGCCGACCTTGCAGCTTGGCACCCCCGGCCCGCTGTCGCTGGTCTGGCCGACCTCGGTGTCGTCGCCGAGGTCGAACTTGAAGCCGGTCGATCCGCCGTCGGTGTTCGCGGTCGTCACGCCGGTGCCCGCCTCCGTCGCGCTGCCGGTCCCGCCGCTCGTCGGCGTGTCGCCGGTGACCGTCGGGTCGGTCGACAGCATCGGGCCCGTCGGCGCCGTGGCGGTCACGGTGGTGGTGGCTGCCGTGTCGCTGGCGGACTGGCGGCCACTGTCGCCACAGGCGACGAAGGTGGACAGCAGCAGGACGTGCGTTTGCTTGGTCGACATCGCCGATGACGATGCCAGCCCCCGTGGGGCCCGTCCAAGCGCGAAGGCGGCGCGCTCGCGCCCACCTCGCCCGTCGAGGCCTGCGACCGCGGGACACCTCGGCGCGCGCGCGGGCCGGTGGTAGGCTCCTGCCCCGTGACCGCCTCGCCCTCGCCGCTGACCACCGTGCAGCGCCTCGCCAGCCTCGTGCGCCTGAGCCACACCGTGTTCGGCCTGCCCTTCGCGCTCGCCTCCGCCGGCCTCGCGCACCGCAGCGCGCTCGCGCACGGCGGCGACGGCCTGACCCTCCTGCGCCTCGTCCTGATCCTGCTCGCCTTCACGGGGGCACGCACCGCGGCGATGGGCTTCAACCGGATCGTCGACCGCGACATCGACGGCGAGAACCCGCGCACCGCCGGCCGCGAGCTGCCCGCGGGGCTCCTGTCCCTTCGGTCAGCCTGGGCCCTGACGATCGCCTCGGCTGCGCTGTTCGTCGCGGCCGCGTGGGCGCTCGGTCCGGTGCCGCTGGCCCTGTCGCCGGTCTGCCTGGGGGTGATCCTCGGCTACAGCCTGTTCAAGCGCTTCAGCTGGTCGGCCCATCTGATCCTCGGGATCGCGCTCGCGCTCGCGCCGGGCGGGGCCTGGGTCGCGGTCACCGGCACGCTGGCGGATCTGACGACGCCGCTGTGGCTGATGGCCGGGGTCGCATGCTGGGTCGCCGGCTTCGACGTGCTCTACAGCCTCCAGGACCACGGCTTCGACCGCGCGCGCGGCCTGCATTCGATCCCGGTGCGCTTTGGCGTGCGCGGCGCGCTGATCCTCAGCGCCCTGCTGCACGTCGTCACCGTCGCCGCGCTGGCGGTCGTGCACGTGCACGCCGGCCTCGGCGCCTGGCACGGGCTCGGGCTCGGGCTCATCGCCGCGATCCTCGTCTATGAGCACGCGATCGTCGGTCCCGGCGACCTGCAGCGGATCGATCGCGCCTTCTTCGACCTCAACGGCTACGTCAGCCTCGCGTACCTGGCCTGCGTCGGGCTCGACCTGTGGCTTTGAACGTGAAAGACCCGGCCTGCATTTGACAGCCGCGGGCGCGCCGTCGATGCTGCGGGCGTGCGCCTCGCCCTCGCCGCCCTCGCCGCCCTCGCGCCGGTAGCCCTGACATGGCTCGTCCTCGTGCCGGGGACGGCCCACGCGCGTCGGGCCACGAAGGCCGAGCTGGCGGCCGCCGGCCTGACCGACCCGCGCACGCGGCCGCAGCCGCCGCGGCACCGCCTGCGCCTCGCCTTCATGGCCGACTACATCCGCGCCAGCGCGGCGCTCGGGCGCGACGGCAAGGTCACGCGTTTTCACTACGCGCCGCTGATGATCGACGTCGCCTATCAGGTGCAGGTCTTCAAGTACGCGATGATCCGCCCGAGCTTCGCCATTGGAGGCAACGTCGCCAACTCGCGGCAAGCGATGCCCGGGGCGATCCAGCCGGGCCTGTTCGTCGGGTATCAGGGCGCGCTGCTCGGCGTCGCCGGCGGCTACACCTTCCTCAAGGCGTTCCCGGAGTACATCGGGGTCAACAACGGCCACGGCGGGCCGACCCAGCCGGTACTCCACAACAACCACGCGATCCAGGGGGAGGTCTCGCTGACCACGCGGCTCGACCGCGGCGCCCTCAACTTCGCGGTCCGCTTCGGCGGCGTGAAGTCGCATCTGTACCACCTCGACATCGACAAGAAGCGCTGGACGGGGATGCTGACCCTCAGCGCCGGATGGTTCTTCGACCTCGGCGCCCGCCGACGACGAAACACGCGACGCGCCGGACAATGAGCCCGGGCGAGCCGGGCGAGGTTAAAACCTGCCAAAACCGGCCATTATGGCTGTTTATGGCCGTTTATGGCCGTTTATGGCCGTTCGTGGCCGTTCGTGGCCACCTCGGGCGTGCGCCGGCTCGCGGACGCCGACCCGGACGCCTGGTTCTCCGCCTTCCCGCGCGCGGGCAAAGCCTTTAGCATCCCGGCACCATGCAAAAGCCGCTGATGAAGGGGGCCAAGCCCGACATCGTCGCCGCCATCGGTGACACCCCGATCGTCCGCCTCAACCACGTCACGGAGGGCCTCGAGTCCGAGATCTACGTGAAGTTGGAGCTGCTCAACCCGGCGGGCTCGATGAAGGACCGCGTCGGTCTCAACATCATCCGCGACGCCGAGGAGCGCGGCATGTTGCAGCCCGGCGGTACGATCATCGAGGCGACCAGCGGCAACACCGGCGCGGGCCTGGCGATGGTCGCGGCGACCCGCGGCTACAAGTGCATCTTCGTGATGCCCGACAAGATGGCGCGCGAGAAGGTCGACACGCTGCGCGCGTACGGGGCCAAGGTCATCATCTGCCCGACCGCCGTCGAGCCGAGCGACCCGCGTAGTTACTACTCGGTGTCGCGGCGGATCGTCGAGGAGACCCCGGGGGCGTTCTACGCCAATCAGTACCACAACCCCGCGAATCCCGAGGCGCACTACATCTCGACCGCGCCGGAGATCTGGGAGCAGACCGGCGGCGAGTTCGACGTGTTCATCTCGGGCATGGGCACCGGCGGCACGCTGTCGGGCTGCGGTCGCTACTTCAAGGAACGAAAGCCCGAGATGAAGATCGTCGGCATCGACCCGATCGGCTCGCTCTACTACGAGTACGTCAAGACCGGCCGCCTGACCAAGCCGTTTAGCTACTACGTCGAGGGCATCGGCGAGGACTTTCTCCCGTCGACGATGAACCTCAACATCCTCGACGATATCGTCCAGGTCGACGACCGCGAGTGCTTCATCATGACCCGCGACCTCGTGCGTCGCGAGGGCATCTTCGCCGGTGGTTCAGGCGGCGCCGCGGTGGTCGGCGCCATCAAGTACGCGCGCACGCTCAAGACCCCCAAGCGCCTGCTGGTGCTGCTCCCCGACGGCGCGCAAAAGTACCTGAGCAAGATCTTCAACGACGAGTGGATGCGACAAAACGGCTTCTTCGACGAGGACTCCGTCGGCGGCACCGTGGCTCATATCCTGCGCAAGAAGCCCGGCAGGGTGATCACGGCGAGCAAGGTGACCACCGTGCGCGAGGCGATCCAGATGATGAAGGATCACGACATCTCGCAGCTGCCGATCCTCGACGAGCACCAGCGCCACTGCGGGATCGTCAGCGAGCTCGACCTGCTCAATTATCTCGTCCAAAACGAGGGCAAGCTCGGCGAGCCGCTGAGCGACCTGATCAACAGCGACTACGCGACGGTGTCGCCGCACACGCGGATCCAGCTGCTCAAGAGCATCTTCAACGACGCCAAGGTGGTCCTGGTGACCGAGGGTGATCGCATGCTCGGCCTCCTCAGCAAGATCGACCTGATCGATTACCTCGCCTCGCAGCAGTGAGACCATGGCCATCTACGACCCGTCCACCGACCACCTCGCCGCGGGCGCGAAGCTGGAGACGCTCGCGATCCACGGCGGCCAGCACCCCGAGCCGATCACCGGCGCCGTGATGCCGCCGATCTCGCAGAGCTCCACGTACGCGCAAAAGGGCCCCGGCGAGCACACCGGCTTCGAGTACAGCCGCACGCACAACCCGACCCGCTACGCGCTCGAGAGGGCTGTCGCCTCGCTCGAGGATGGCCGTTTCGGCCTCGCGTTCGGGTCCGGCATGGCGGCGACGACGACGGTGCTGCAGATGCTCAGCGCGGGCGACCACGTCGTCTCCGGTGACGATCTGTACGGCGGGACCTTTCGCCTGTTCGACAAGGTGATGCAGCGCCGCGGCCACACCTTCAGCTACGTCGACACCACCGACACCGCCGCGGTCGAGGCCGCGATCCGGCCCGAGACCAGGCTGGTCTGGATCGAGACGCCGACCAACCCGATGCTCAAGCTCGGCGACATCCGGGCGATCGCCAGCGTGTGCAAGGCGCGTAACGTCCTGCTTGCGGTCGACAACACGTTCATGTCGCCGGTGTCGCAGCGGCCGCTGGAGCTCGGCGCGGACCTCGTGGTCCACAGCACGACCAAGTACATCGGCGGCCATTCGGACGTCATCGGCGGCATGATCGTCGGCAGCGACATGGCGCTGCACGAGCGCCTCGCGTTCCTGCAAAACGCCGTCGGCGCGGTGCCGGGGCCGCAGGACTGCTATCTGACGCTGCGGGGCCTCAAGACCCTGCCGCTGCGCATGCAACGACACCAGGAGAACGCCGCGCGGATCGCCCTGTATCTCGAGGGCCACGCCCGCGTCGAGCGCGTGATTTACCCTGGCCTCCCCTCGCACCCGCAGCATGCGCTGGCGCGGGAGCAAATGCGGGGCTTTGGCGGCATGATCTCGTTCTACCTGCGCGGGGACCTCGACGCGGCGCGCCGGTTCCTGCAGGCCGTCCGCGTGTTCACGCTCGCGGAGAGCCTCGGCGGCGTCGAGAGCCTGATCGAGCACCCCGCGATCATGACGCACGCCTCGGTGCCGCGAGAGAACCGCGAGAAGCTCGGCATCGCCGACGGCTTCATCCGCGTCAGCGTCGGCGTCGAGCACATCGACGACCTGATCGCCGACCTCGACCGCGCCTTCGCTGCGGTCTGACCTCTGCGTTCTGACCTCTGCGTTCTGATCTCTGCGTTCGTGAGCGGGTCGCCGTGGTGCCGCTGGCGGCGACCTGTCCCATGAGCCAGGTAGTTCTTCACTTGAGCGGCGGTCCGCGGGGCCAACCGAGGATCCACGCCCGACGACGGCGGAGCACGCCGGACATCGAGGTCATGCCGGCGCTGTGATGCCCGTGCCAGACCTGTCAGGCCTGTCGCATCACAGGTCCGCCGCGCGCGTCTTGAGCAGCTCGCTGTAGGCGCTGGCGTCGAGCAGCCCGGCGAACTCGCCCGACTCGCCGGGGTCGGCGGGCCCGAGGCGCAGCAACCAGCCATCGTGATAGCAGTCGTCGTGCAGGCGGGCGGGCGCGTGCGCGAGGGCGTCGTGGACCGCGAGCACCTGGCCGCCGACCGGCGTGTAGAGGTCGACGACGGCCTTGTCACTCTCGACGCTGCCGAAGGTCTCGCCCGGCGCGAGCTGTTGCCCCACGGCTGCCGTCAGCAGCAGGTGCCGGAGGTTACCGAGGCGGTCGACCGCGTACGCGGTGAGCCCGACCAGCAGCGCGTCGTCGCGGCGCTCGACCCAGGTGTGATCGCGGCTGTAACGACGCTCGGGAGCCATGCGCGGCCAGCATGACCCAGGGGGCCTCGGACCACAACTCGCAGGATGTTCAGGTCCCGCGCGTCAGGGGCAGTTGCCCGAGGTGGCCCTGCTGCCCCTGACGAGCTTCGGGCTGCACACCTGCATGGTACCGCAGGCCCAGGGCAGCTTGTCGGCGGGGTCGTCGTTGCAGCTGCACCGTCACACCAGAGCGGGCGCGGTCGGGGACGTCGGGGATGTCGGGGACGCGTGGTCCCCCACTCTCAGGCGACGGTGAAGCGCAGGGTCTGGCCGTCGAAGCTGACGGGGTAGCCGGTGAGTGGGCGCCTGGCGGGGCCCTTGAGGACGCTGCCGTCGGCGGCGAAGCGCGAGCCGTGGCACGGGCACTGGAACCGGCGCGCCTCCTCGCTCCACCCGACCGTGCAGCCGGCGTGGGTGCAGCGCAGCGACAGCGCGGTGAACTGCTCGCCCTCGCCGCGCACGATCATGATCGGCTTGCCGCGGCCGTCGGGGCGCACCGGGACCACGCCGTTGGCCTTTTGCAGATCGGGGTAGTCAGCGAGCGCCAGGCTGACCTCGCCGCCGCTGCTCGGCACGTCGCGCACCGGCGGGAGCTTCGCGCAGCCGATCACCGCGAGGCTGACCACGCCGAGGCCGGCGCCGAGCGCCTCGCGCCGGGTCCACGGACGCTCCGGAGATGGGTCACCCGCCGGGCTCGGCGAGGAAGCGGTGGAGATTCGCGGTTCGTGGTCGGTCATGGTAGCCCCGCTACTATGAGACAGCGCGCGCGCGGACGGAAGCCGTTGAGCGTCGCTCGCGGGATCCGTATGGCCGCGCTCGCGTGGGTCCTCGCGTGCGAGCGTCCGCCTGCGTCGGTGCCGGCACCGGCCGTACGGGGCCCGGTCGACGCGACCGCCGGGGAGCCGTCCGCGGGTGAACGATTCTCGGGCGAGCGAGCCCGCGAGCGCGTGGCGGCCCTGCTCGCCCTGCCGCGCTCGCTCGGCCATCCCGAGCGCGGCAGCTCGATCGACGCGCTCGACGGGCTCTTGCGGGCCGCGGGCGCGACCTCCGTGCGCCGCCTCGAGCACACCGGCGCGGACCCATGGACGCGCACGCAATTCGCGATGACCACGCTGATCGCCAGCGTGCGCCCGCAGGCTCCGCGACAGTTCGTGCTCGGCTCGCACTTCGACGTCCGGCCCTGGGCCGAGTCCGACCCCGACCCCGCGCGCCGCGAGCAGGCGATCCCCGGAGCCAACGACGGCACCAGCGGGGTGGCGGTGCTGCTCGAGCTGGCGCCGCTGCTGCGCGATCAACTTCCGTCGGAGATCGGCTTCTCGGTGATCCTGTTCGACGGCGAGGAGCTCGGCCGCCCCGGCGATGGCCCGTATTGCGCCGGCTCGCGCGCGCTCGCGGAGGCGCTCGCGCGCGGCGAGTTCCCCGAGGTCCGGGCGGCCCGCTTCGGCGTCGTGCTCGACATGGTCGGCGACGCCGACCTCCGGCTGCTGCAGGACCCGCGATCACGACGCGCGGCGCCGGCGATCGTCGACGAGATCTGGTCGATGGGACAGGCGGCCGGGTTCGATCAATTTGTCGCCGAACCCGGACCCGAGCTGCTCGACGACCACGTCGCGTTGACCGGGGCCGGCGTGCCCTCGCTGCTGCTCATCGACTACAGCTACCCGCCGTGGCACACCCACGCCGATGCGCTGACGCAGATCTCGGCGGCGAGCCTCGGCGCGGTCGGTGAGACCCTGCGCCGCGCGCTGCGAGCCCACCGCTGGTGACAGGCTAGCGCGGGTTGCTGTCGTTGACGCAGGTGGCGGTAGCGCTCAGGCAGTCGCCCTGACACACCTCCTGATCGGTGCCGCAGCCGAGCTTGCAAGTCTCGCGGTCGGTCTCCGGGATGTGCTTGCGGCCGCACTTTTTGCCGCACTTGCTCTCGGTCGTCACGCAGGTCGCACGGCAGGCCGCGAGCGTCGGGCCGCAGGTCGCTCGCAGCGAGGGGGCCGGCGCGCCGCGACGCAGGGGCGCGGGCCGGGTCACCACAGGGGGCGCTGGCGCGACCGGGGGCCCCGGTGCCGCGAGGACGGATGGACGGCCGTCCCAGGCCGGCGGGATCCACACGGAGGCGATGGCGAGGATGCTCGCCATGTTGTTGCAGCCGAGCTTGCAGGACTCGTGGTCGGTCGCCTCGCGCTCGTTGCGGCCGGGCTTGCAAGTCGCGTAGCACCTGTCCAAAAAGCCAGGTTGATCGGCGACTGTGCGCGCGTCTGCTGCGGTCGGCGCCAGGGTGGTCGGCGCCAGGGTGGTCGGGGTGGTCGGGGTGGTCGCGGTGGTCGGGGTGGTCGTGCCTGCGCGGGCCGAGGCGGGCGCGGCGGCGGAGGGCGGGCGCATCGGCGGCGTGCCGGTCGGCATCGGGTCGGGCACCAGGTCGCACTCGAGCTTGCAGGTCGCGCGGTCGTCGGCGGACAGCGTGGTGTCCGCGTCGCAGGCGGTCTTGCAACCGGGGTCGCCGGGACGGGCGGATAAAGCGGGCGTCGGCGCGGCGGCCACCCGTGATGGTTTGGGCGGGGCCGGGCGGGGCACGGGCGGGCGCAGGGGGGCCGTCTGGGCCCGGATCAGCTCGGGGTCGCTGGCGGCGTCGACTTCACAGTCGAGGCGGCAGGTCGCGCGGTTGGTGACTGACAGGTTCGATCGCTTGCACGCCGCGAGGCAGCTCGAGAGGGTCGAGCCGGCCTGGGCCAGGCTGACCCCGAGGCCGAGGCTGACGAGGATCGTGAAGGCGGCGAGCGGCGCGAGGAGCTGCGTGCGAGGCGAGGACATGATCTTGGACTCCAGGCCGGAGGATC
>JAYUXQ010000836.1:0-8890 GCA_043752905.1 Nannocystis sp.
GGGGGCGCGGGCGGTCGCGGTCGCGGTCGCGGGTGCTTCGCCGAGCAGGGCGAGCGCGAGCTCGGCGAGGCTCAGCTCGCCGAGGTTCTCGGCCCAGCCGAGGTCCTGCGCTGCGTCGACGATGTCACCGAGGGTCGTGTCGGGCGTCAGCTCGCGGGCGATCGTGTCGAGCACGGCGCGTCGCTGTTCGACGGCGAGGTGGCGACGAAAGCTGTCATCAAACCCGGACGCGAGGTTAGGTTGCACGGCGCGGATATTGCCAGCATCGCCCCCGCGCACTCAAGGGGTCCGCGCGAGTTCGCGTGCCGTCCACTGGCGTCAGGGGGCGGAGCCCAGGGCCGGAAGTTGACCCCCACCCCCCCCGGCAGCGGACCGCCGAGGAGGAGAGCGGGCTGTCGTGTTCGGCCGGCGCCAAGAGCGGCTGCCCGTAGCGCCATCGTCAAACGCCGGACGACGGCTTTGAGCTGGTATGAGGCTCACGGCCCCGTGGGGGCCGGGGCGACGGGGGCAGGCGCAAGTGGCGTGACGTCGGTGGCCGTCGCGTCCGGCGGGGCGTCGGGGGCGAGGTCGTCGCCGGGGGCGAGGGCGGGGGTCGGCTTGGGCACGTAGCCCTCGACGGGCGACTTGCGAGCGCCACGGACGCGCCCCTCGAGCACGTGCACGGCGATCGGGGTGGCGAGGTTGTAGCGATAGCCGCGGGTCTTGAGGCTGATCTTGTACGACTTGCCCTCGTGGGAGATGTCGCGGCCAAAGCCGAGCTTGACCTGGCCCTCGCGCGTGAACTCGCGGTGGGCGAGCAGGAACGAGAACAGGCGCACCGCCGACATGTTGTAGAGGCGGTGACAGCCGTGTGAGTACCGGCGCAGGATCGACATGTAGTCGACGCTGCCGTGGGTGCGGATGCCGTTGTCGAAGTCGGCCTTCCAGTTGCCCTCGGCGTCCTTGATCTCCTTGATGTGATAGGCGGCGACCAGCCCGTACGCGGAGGTGTAGCTCGGCCCGAACTCGCCGTAGTTGACGACCGTGCGGACCTTGCCGTCCCTCCACTTGCGGCGGACCAGCCCGCGCGACGGCGTCGAGGTCGGTGGGATCCACACCGGGGCGGCGACGATCTCCTTCCACACGCGGTCGCCGACGTCGGAGTCCTTGTACTTGTAGTGCTCGGTGCCGTTGTACATCTCGCTGCGCCACGAGCCGATCGTGGTGCGCCAGTGGACCAGCGGGATCTTCTGCTCGCCGACCACCGCGTAGATCGTGAAGTGCGGGTACCTGTCGCGCGGCTGGACGATCTTGTTGCCCTCGGCGTCGAACGGGAAGTCGTACCAGATGTCGCCGCGGTCGATGACGACGTCGAAGCTCATCTCCTCCGCGTAGTAGGCCGGCGGCGGGGGCAGACGCACGGCGACCAGCAGGTTGTCGAAGTTGCCGCCGCCGAGCTCCGAGAGGCGCGCGAGCTGCTTGCGGGCGCTCTCCGGGGTGGCGAGGTCGAGCGCGGCGACCATGGCGGCCTGGGCCTCGCCGACGACGTCGCGCAGCGCGTGCTCCTTGCCGGCGCTGTCGGTCCAGCGAAACTTCGGCTTCCAGCGCGCGGCGGACCCGTCCTCGAGGATGCTGGCGCCGGAGACGGTGCGCTCCTCGACGACGCGCAGCAGTCGGCGGTGCATGCTCTCTTGTTGCGACAGCGCGAGCGCGGCGAGGTTGTCCTGCGTGAAGTGGCCCCAGCCCTTGATCGCGTGCTTCTTCTCGAAGGCCGCGAGCGCGTGGGTGGTCGCGGTGTCGAACACGCCGGTCTCGTACTTGCCGACGCCCTCGGCGGAGACGAACATCTTCTCGCAGCGCAGGCGTCGCTGCGCGTGGTCGATGACCTCGATGCGGGTCTGCAGCTCCTTCCACGCGGCGTAGGTGTTGCCGAGCTTGGGGTGGTCCTTGGCGAGCTCGGGGTCGGCGGGGTCGAGGCCGGCCTTCTTCATGTCCTTCTCGAGCTTGGCCTTGAGGGCCCTCGCCTTGCGCAGGTCGCCGCCCTTCTTGCCGGTGTAGGCGATCACGCCCCTGTAGCGGCCGAACACCTCCGGGTCGAAGGCGGCGGCCTCGAGACAGGGCTGGATCTCCGTCTCGGCGGTCTGCCACTCGCCGTGGACGACCGCGAGCGAGGGCGGGATGCCGTACAGCTCGAGGAAGTTCTTCTCGTGCGGGTCGAGCGGCTCGCCGTCGGCGTCGACCTTGTTGTTGGCGAGTCCGACGTAGCGCTGGCGATACTCGTTGGCCGACAGATCTTCCCGGCCGTTGGTCTTCTCGCTAAAGATGTAGGGCACCCAGCTGTTGCCGAGGTCGACCACGGTATAGCCGGCGGTCTCCGCCTGGGCGATCTCCTGCTTGCGCGGCTCGGCGCCGGGCTCGAACACCCACGCCTGTCCGGCGGGGTGCTCGCGCTGGCTCACCTTCGGCAGCACCGACACCGGCGGCGCGCCCGGCTCGCTCGCCGGCGGGGCCTGCTCGTCCTCGGCGACGGGCGCGTCGGGCGTCGGGGCGTCGTGGTGTCCCGTCTGCTGGGCTCCGGAGCAGGCCGCGAGCAGCACGAACAGAGCGGGGAGCAGCACACGGCGAGGGGTTGACCAGGTGGACGAGATCGACATCGGGGAGGCCTTTTCGAGATTAGCCCGGGGTTCGTCGGGCTGGCAAAGAACGTCCGGAAGCCTCGTCCAGTTCCTGAAAGCAATTCCCTGGAGGAGGGCCCGTGCACTTCGCTCGCGGTCTCGCCTGCCGCGCCGCGGGCGCGCGCGCGATCCCAGCCCGGCGAGCCGCTGGCGCACATCGGCCTCGCCAGCGGACGGTCGGTCTCCGCTGCGTGAGCCTGTGGAGCCCGTGCGGGGGGTGTTGCGGGGGGCGGGCCGATCCTGGGTCCGGGCCGCGATAGAAAGCGCAGAGCTTTACAAGCCGCGGCGGTCTATGCCACGTTGACGCTCGCCGCAAGGAGACCGTCGTTGAACCTCGTCAAGACTGCCCTCACCTATGTCGCGATCTTCAGCGCCGGCGCCCTGACCTCGGTCTCGTGCTTCGAGGCTGAGTTTGGCAACCCCTCGTTCCGCTGCAACCCCGCATACTCCCCCGACTGCCCGGATGGCGAGACCTGCTGTTCGGACGACCCCGCCACCACGGGGGGACGCCTCCCGAACTACTTCAACGGCAAGAACGACGACAAGTTCGGTATCCCGATCTTCTCGGGCGCCAACAACCCGCTGAGCTCGTCGGGCATGTGCGTGGCGACCGACGGCATCGTCAGCCCGTTCACGACCGGCTGCCCGGTGCCCTGCAACCCGACCTGGGACATCGGCAGGCGCGACGCGATCTGCATGGGCTCGCAGTGCTGCCAGATGCAGGAGCTCGACCCGATCAAGGACTGCGTCCTCGATCCGACGACCAAAAAGTGGCGCGCCGTCACCGGCAACGACATCGGGCCGCCACCGAAGCTGACCGACTGGGGTCCCAAGCACACGACCAATCAGGATCCCGACGGCAAAAAGTGCATCATCTTCGCCAGCGGCGGCGGCACGATGATGCTCGACACGGCCGCCCGGGCAGACTGCTTCAAGCAGCTCACCGTCGCCAACCAGCGCGGCTTTTGCTACGAAAAGTGCCCCTGCATCGAGGATGTGTGCGACCAGAAGAATCCGGGCTTCGTCCCGAAGTGCGGCGGCGCCGTCCCCGGCCAGACGATGTGAGCGCGGCGAGCCCGGCGTCTTGACGGGTTTCGAACGAGGTGGGCTTGCGCCGGGCACCCGGCGGGGCCAGCCTGTCCGGCCCACACGGTCGCCCCCTCCTCCTCTCGATCCTTTATCTCGACTGGATCCTCGCCCACCCTCGCTCATCTCGATGACCCCCACGGGTCGGACGGGCCCGCGACCGACCTCGGTGCGCGGGCGTCGGCGTTCGCCGACACAAAGCCGCGCCGTGAGTGTTCTTGTATATGGCGGGGCCGCCCGGCCCTGGCGCGCCCCAACCCGGGGCTTTTATAAACCCGGGCCTTTCGGTATCCCCCTCTCCGTCACGTGACCTCCATGGCTCGAGCCCCCTCCGCAGACGAATCCCCGACCGCCTCCTCCAAGTCGGCATCGACTGGACGGGCGGCCGCCAAGCCCAAGGCGGCGTCTGCACCGGAGACGACACCGGCGAAGAAGGCCGCCGCCAAGCCAGCCAAAGTGAGCGCGAAGAAGGAAGCAAAGGCCCCCACTGCCAGGGCCGAGACCAGGGCGCCAGCTGCCACCAAGGCCAAGGAGACCAAGGCGCCCGCCGCGAAGAAGGTCGCCAAGAAGACGGCGGCGAAGAAGACCGCGGCGAAGAAGACCGCGGCGAAGAAGACGGCGGCGAAGAAGACCGCCGCGAAGAAGACCGCTGTTAAAAAGGAAGCCAAGCCCGAGCCCAAGGAGGCGAAGGCGCCGAAGAAGATGGGGCGCACGCTCGCGTCGGTCGAGGCGGTCGGCACGCCGGAAGAAGGCGACGACGAGGACGGCGAGACCCCCGCGCGCGGCAAGGGCCGCCAGCTGGTCATCGTCGAGAGCCCCGCGAAGGCGAAGACGATCAACAAGTACCTCGGGCCGGGCTTCGTGGTGCAGGCGTCGGTCGGCCACATCCGCGACCTGCCGACCAAGTCGGCCAAGGGCGACAAGCAGCCGGTCCCCGGCGTCGACCTCGAGCACGGCTTCAAGCCGACCTACGAGATCCTCGCCAGCAAGAGCAAGACCGTCGCCGACCTCAAGAAGGCCGCCCGCGGCGCGTCGGATGTGTGGTTCGCAACGGACCTCGACCGCGAGGGGGAGGCGATCGCC
This sequence comes from Nannocystis sp., assembly GCA_043752905.1. Taxonomy (GTDB): domain Bacteria; phylum Myxococcota_A; class Polyangia; order Nannocystales; family Nannocystaceae; genus Nannocystis. The sequence continues at coordinate 4,824 of JAYUXQ010000836.1, forward strand.
TGGCACCTCGCGGAGGTGCTCGGCATCAAGCCGGCCCAGGCCAAGCGCGTCGTGTTCAACGCGATCACGCAGCAGGCCGTCCACAAGGCGTTCGCCAACCCGCGCCCGATCGACGTCGACAAGGTCAACGCGCAACAGGCCCGGCGCATCCTCGATCGCATCGTCGGCTACCAGGCCTCACCACTGCTGTGGAAGAAGGTCTCGCGCGGGCTCTCGGCCGGCCGCGTGCAGTCGGTCGCCGTGCGCCTCATCGTCGAGCGTGAGCGCGAGATCGCGGCGTTTATCCCCGATGAGCGCTGGGAGGTCACCGCCCGCCTCAGCCTCGACCCGGCCGCTGGCGCGGCGCTCGGGGCCGCGTGGACGCAGTTTCTCGCGCGCGTCGACGAGAAGGGCAAGGGCCCGACGATCAAGCTGCAAAACGGCTGGCTCGCCGACCACCAGGCCCTCGAGGCCGAGCTCGTCGAGCTCAACGGTCAAAAGTGGTCGCTCGGCTGCATCTCGACCGACCCGAAGGACCTCGGCGCCGAGATCTCCCGCGTCGCCACCGCGACCGGCCTGGTCGACGTCAACGTCACCAGCCGCGAGAACCCGGACGGCAAGGGCCCCGCGAAGACCCTGCGCGTCGTCACCGGCAGCGTCGACCCCGGGATCCGCTACCGCGTGCGCAGCATGGAGACCAAGCGCACCAGCTCGCGCGCGCCGGGCCCCTTCATCACCTCGTCGCTGCAGATCGCCGCCGCCAATACGCTCGGCTTCGCGACCCAGCGGACCATGCGGACCGCCCAGTCGCTATACGAGGGCGTGACCGTTCCGGGCGAGGGCTCGGTCGGCCTCATCACGTACATGCGTACCGACTCGACCAACCTCTCGCAGGAGGCACTCGACCAGATCCGTGGCTACGTGGAGCGCACCTACGGCGCGTCGTACCTGCCGGAGAAGCCGAACGTGTTTAGCTCGGCCAACAAGGACGCGCAGGAGGCCCACGAGGCGATCCGCCCGACCGACGTCGCCCGTCGCCCGGAGGCCCTGAAGGAGGCGCTCAGCGAGGACCAGTTCAAGATCTACAACCTCATCTGGCAGCGCACGATGGCCTGCCAGATGACCCCCGCGCAGTGGGACGCGACCGGCGTGATGTTCGAGCGCGAGGACCAGAGCACCGGCGCCGTCCTGCGCGCCAGCGGCCGCATGCTGGTGTTCGACGGCTACCTCAAGGTGCTCGGCGTCACGGCGACCGACGAGCAGACGCTCCCGGGACTGACGGAGGGGCAAAAGCTCGGCGCCTTCGCGATCGACGCGACCCAGCGCTTTAGCGCCCCGCCGCCGCGCTACACGGAGGCCTCGCTGGTCAAGACCCTCGAGTCCGAGGGCATCGGCCGGCCGTCGACCTACGCGTCGATCATCGGGGTCATCCAGGAGCGCAAGTACGTCGAGCAGCTCGACCGCCGCTTCTATGCCACCGACCTCGGCGAGGTCGTCACCGACAAGCTGATCGAGGCGTTCGGCGAGCTGATGGACGTCGGCTACACCCGCTCGATGGAGTCCGAGCTCGACCTGATCGAGGAGAACGGCACCGGCTGGCAGGCGATGCTCGGCAAGTTCTACAAGGGCTTCTCGCTGGCGCTGGCGACCGCCAACGAAACGATGACCCACGCGAAGGCGGAGGTGCAGCCTTCGATCTACAAGTGCCCGAAGTGCGGCGCGCAGACCTCGTACCGCTTCGGTAAAAATGGCCGCTTCCTGTCGTGTACCCGCTACCCGGAGTGCGACTACGCGGCCCCGATCACGCGCGACGGCCGGCCGATGCTGCCCGAGCGCGTCGATGTCATCTGCCCCGAGGACGGCTCCGATATGGAGATGCGCTCCAGCCGCTTCGGACCGTTCCTGGTCTCGGTCAACTATCCCAAGGTCAAGGTCACGATCAACCTCGACAAGCGCGAGGCGATCAAATACCCGACGCCCCCGGCGCTCGAGGTCGATGTGCCGTGCCCGAAGTGCGGCTCGAAGCTCAACCTGCGATCGGGTCGCCGGGGCCCGTGGCTCGGCTGCTCGAAGTTCCCGAAGTGCCGCGGCCGCCTGGCCTGGACGGCGCTCGACGAGAAGGTCCAGGCCGAGCTCACCGTCCTGCTCGAGGACCATGAGAAGCTGCACCCGAAGACCGTCCTGCGTCGCCACGACGGGAGCGTGATCCCCGAGGGCACCCCGATCTCGACCCTGCTGATCCCCGGCGGCATCGCCGAGCTCGAGATCCATCCGGACGCCTTCGCGGCGATCAAGGGCCTGCCCGCGCCCGCTGCCGCGCCCGCTGCCGTGCCGGCCGCGGCCGTCGTGCCCCCGGCGAGCAACTGAGACAGGGACCTGCTCCGCGACTTCCGTGAACGTGCGGTGCGCCGCGCGGCGCGACCGCCATCACGCCCCGGGGGCCAGCTCGCGCAGCAGCGCCGCGCAGGCGCGTTCGATCTGCTTGTACACGCGCAGGTAGCCCTCGGGACCGCCGCGTACCGGGTCGGCGACGTCGAGGTCGTCGCCCTCGGCGTGCGGGTCGGCGAGGGCCGCCAGCAGGCGCACGTGGGCGCCGGCCTGACCCGCATGCCCGGTCAAACTGCCGAACGCCGAGCCGCCCATCAGGCGCCGGATCTGCGACTGTACGTGGCGGTCGGCGAGCAGCACGTGATGGTGGTCGTAGAGGTCGGCGCGTGTCAGCTGGCGCGAGCGGCTGGTCAGCGTGATGCCGTGGGCGGCGGCGACGGCGACGCTGCCGGGGTCCGGCGGCGTGCCCTCGAAGGCCGAGACGCCCGCGCTGGCGATCTCGAAGCGATCGGTCAGGCCACGCGCCACTGTCATGTGGCGAAACACCCCTTCAGCCAGGGGCGAGCGGACCATGTTCGCGTGGCACACGAACAGCACCCGCGTGGCCGGACGCGTCATGCTACTTCACGAACTTCGAGATCTCGGGGTCGTCCTTGACGATCTCGAAGGTGGGGTCGAAGCCGACCTGCTTGAGCAGCGCCTTGCCGCCGCGCTTGTGTACCTCCTTGAGGTGCGCCACGGTCTCGGGAACCTCGCCGGCGTTGGCTGTCTGTTTGGCCAGGTTGAAGCTCGCGTCCGGGTAGGTCGGGTCCTTGCCGCGCGCCCACTCGAACGCCGCCTTGGCGCGGTCGCCCTCGCCCGCGTTCTGCAGCGCCACGCCGCGCGCGTTGCTCGCCTCGGCCAGCTCGCGCAGCGTCGCACCGCCCGTCTCGGCCTCCTCGAGCGCCTTCTTCGCGCGGGCGTCGCCGGTCTTCTTCGCCTTCACCTCGGTGAGCAGCTTGGCCTTGTCGACCGCCAGGGCCGCCGGGTCGGCCGGCGGACCGCCTGCCGTGCCCGCGGTGCCGCCCGTGCCCGTGCCGCCCATGCCCGCGGTCTCGGAGCCGGTGGTCGGCGTCTGCTCGCCCGCGGACGCGGTCACCGTCGGGTCGCCCGCGGTGCCCGGCGCTGTCACGGTGCCGGCGGTACCGGCGGTACCAGCGGTGCCGCTGGTCTTCGCATCCGGTGTCACCGGCGTCGCCGTCGCCACGGATCGGACCTCCGCGGGCGAGCCGTTGCTAGTGGGCGTTTGGCAGGCAGCGGCCGTACAAACGGTCGCGGTGGCGAGGACGAGCCGGACGAGGCGCGAGCGCATGGCGGCGATAATATCCGAGCCTGCCTGGCCACGCATTGTGGTAACACTCACACCTGCCGTACGGTAGGCCCTGCTCATGTCGCTGCCCTTCACGATCTACCTCGCACTTGCAGCTCCGGCCTCTGATCTCGAGACCAAGGTCGAGAAGATCTTCGAGGACAATTGCACCGCATGCCACGGCGACGGCGGTGAGTGGCCCAACCTCGAGGGCGCCCCGTCGCGGCTCACGTCGGTGAAGTCGAAGGCGACCAGCAAGCCGATGGTCACCCCCGGCGACCCCGAAAAGAGCTACGTGTTCGCCAAGATCCTCGGCAAGGGGATCGAGGGCGAGCCGATGCCGCAAGGCGGCGATCCGCTGTCGGCCGCGCAGAAGAAGGCCGTCAAGGACTGGATCGCCAGCCTCGCGCCG
>JAYUXQ010000837.1:0-8889 GCA_043752905.1 Nannocystis sp.
CGGCCTGCCCGGCACGCGCGGCAACCATGGGCGCGGCGGCGGCGGTGGTGGTGCCGGCGGTGCCGACCACGACCCCTTCACCTGCGGCAACACCACGCAGGCCGGCGGTGGCGGCGGTGGTGGCGGTGCAGGCGGCTGCGGCGGCACCGAGGGCCTGGCCGGCGGCGCGGGTGGTGGTTCGTTCGGCCTCGTCGCGATCGCCTCGTCGATCCAGGTGTCGAGCTCGATCATCTTGCCCGCGAAGGCCGGCAACGGCGGCAAGGGCGGGATCGGCGGCAACGGTGGGGTCGGCAAGGGCGGCGGCGGCGGTGGCAAGGGCATCAACGGCGGCGACCAGAGCGACGGCGGCGGCGACGGTGCAGGCGGGGCCGTGGGCAGCGACGGCGGCGGCGCGGGCGGTGGCGCGGGCGGTTGCGGCGGTATCTCGGTGGCGATCGTCCGCGTCAGCGGATCGTTCGTCGGCAAGGCCAACACCGACATCCAGATGGGCGGCGTGGGTGACCCCGGCGTCGGGGGGATCGGCGGCTTCGAGGGCAACGGCGGCAATAAGCCCCAGGCCCCGAAGGGCGCGCTCGGCTGCAAGGGCGTCGCGGTCGACGAGATCGACCTGTAGGCCGTGATGAGCTGACCCCGCGGACATGTCCGCGGGGTCATGTGCTTTCGGTCAGCCCGGTGAAGGCGACGAACAACGCCCGCGATCCTCAGTGAGGGTCGCGGGCGCTCTCGTAAAGGCGATGGAGGCGATGGAGGTGATAGTCGCTATTCCTTGCCGAGCACCGTCGCGCGCATGAACTCGCGGTTGAGCATCACGATCGCGTCGAAGGGGATCTCCTTCGGGCACGACTCGGAGCACTCGCCGTGGTTGGTGCAGCTGCCGAAGCCCTCGGCGTCCATCTGCGCGACCATGTTGCGCACGCGACCGGAGCGCTCGACCTGGCCCTGCGGGAGCTTGACGAGGTGGGCCACCTTGGCGCCGGTGAACAGCATCGCGGCGGCGTTCGGGCAGGCGGCGACACACGCCCCGCAGCCGATGCACGACGCGTAGTCCATCGCCTCGTCGGCCTCCTTCTTGCCGATCGGGATCGCGTTGCCGTCGACGGTCGAGCCGGTGTTGATCGATACGTAGCCGCCAGCGGCGATGATGCGATCGAAGCTCGAGCGACTGACGCTGAGGTCCTTGATGACGGGGAAGGGCTTGGCGCGCCACGGCTCGACGGTGATCGTGTCACCATCCTTGAAGCTGCGCATGTGCAGCTGGCACACCGTGGTGCCCTTGCGCGGGCCGTGGGCGCGGCCGTTGATCATCATGGCACACGAGCCACAGATGCCCTCGCGGCAGTCGTGGTCGAAGGCGATCGGGTCGCCGCCGGTCTTGATGAGTGTGTCGTTGAGGACGTCGAGCATCTCGAGGAAGGACATGTCCGGCGAGACCGCGTCGAGCTTGTAGGTCTCCAGCTTGCCCGGGGTCCTGGTGTCCTTTTGACGCCAGATGCGGAGGGTCAGTTTGATGGATGAGGCAGTGGATGAGGCAGTGGATGAGGCAGTGGTTGCGGACGTGGACGACATGGCCGTGGCCTCCTCAGGTGTACACGCGGGTGGCGAGGTGAACGTGTTCGAACTCCAGCGGCTCCTCGTTGCGAGCAGGGGCCGCGCTGGCGCCCTTGTACTCCCACACCGCCGCGTGGGCGAAGCGCTCGTCGTTGCGCTTGGCCTCACCGTCGTCCATCTGGTGCTCCTCGCGGAAGTGGCCGCCGCAGGACTCATCGCGGGTGAGGGCGTCGAGGCACATCAGCTCGCCGAACTCGAGGAAGTCGGCGACGCGACCGGCCTTCTCGAGGTTCTGGTTGAACTCGGCGCCGACGCCGGGGACGCGGACCTGCTTCCAGAAGCGCTCGCGGATCTCGGGGATGACCTGCAGCGCCTTCTTGAGGCCGGCCTCGTTGCGGGCCATGCCGCAGTGGTCCCACATGACGAGGCCGAGCTCGCGGTGGAATTCATCGACGCTGTGCTTGCCGTTGATGCCGAGCAGGCGGCTGGTCTGGGCGTTGACCTCGGCGATGCTGCGCTTGAACTCCGGGTGTTCGGTGGTGACCTTGGGCTGCTTCGCGGTCGCGAGGTAGTTGCCGATCGTGTATGGTAAAATGAAGTAGCCGTCGGCGAGGCCCTGCATCAGCGCCGAGGCGCCGAGGCGGTTGGCGCCGTGGTCGGAGAAGTTGGCCTCGCCGATCACGTGCAAGCCGGGGATCGTGCTCATCAGGTTGTAGTCGACCCACAGCCCGCCCATCGTGTAGTGGACGGCGGGGTAGATGCGCATCGGCTGCTCGTACGGGTTCTCGCCCGAGATGCGCTCGTACATGTCGAACAGGTTGCCGTAGCGATCGGCGACGGTCTTCTGGCCGAGGCGCGTGATCGCCTCGGCGAAGTCGAGGTAGACCGACATCTTGCTCGGGCCGACGCCGCGCCCCTCGTCGCAGGCCTGCTTGGCCGCGCGTGAGGCGACGTCGCGCGGGACCAGGTTGCCAAAGCTCGGGTAGCGTCGCTCGAGGAAGTAGTCGCGCTCGCTCTCCGGGATGTCCTGCGGGCGCCGGGCTTCGCCCTGCTTCTGCGGGATCCAGACGCGGCCGTCGTTGCGCAGCGACTCCGACATCAGGGTCAGCTTGCTCTGATAATTGCCGGAGACCGGGATGCAGGTCGGGTGGATCTGCGTGAAGCAGGGGTTGGCGAACCCGGCGCCTTTCTTGTAGGCGCGGTAGGTCGCGGTGACGTTGCTACCCTTGGCGTTGGTCGACAGGAAGAAGACGTTGCCGTAGCCGCCGCTGGCGAGCACCACGGCGTCGGCCGCGTAGGCCCGGACCTCGCCGGTGAGCAGGTCACGGACGACGATGCCGCGGGCGTGGCCGTCGATGACGACCAGGTCGAGCATCTCGGTGCGTGGATACATCTTGACCGTGCCGAGGCCGATCTGGCGCTCGAGCGCCGAGTAGGCGCCGAGCAGCAGCTGCTGGCCGGTCTGGCCGCGCGCGTAGAAGGTGCGCGAGACCTGGGCGCCGCCGAACGATCGGTTGCTCAGCGCGCCGCCGTACTCGCGGGCGAAGGGCACGCCTTGCGCGACACACTGGTCGATGATGTTGACGCTGACCTGCGCGAGGCGATAGACGTTGGCCTCGCGGGCGCGAAAGTCCCCGCCCTTGACCGTGTCGTAGAACAGGCGATAGATGCTGTCGCCGTCGTTCTGGTAATTCTTCGCCGCGTTGATGCCGCCCTGGGCGGCGATGCTGTGGGCGCGGCGCGGGCTGTCCTGGAAGCAGAAGCAGTCGACGTGGTAGCCGAGCTCGGCGAGGGTGGCCGCCGCGGCGCCGCCAGCGAGGCCGGTGCCGACCACGATGACGCTGAATTTGCGCTTGTTGGCGGGATTGACCAGCTTCATCTCGAAGCGGTGGCGGTCCCACTTCTCAGCGATGGGGCCTTCGGGGATGCGTGCGTTGAGCTCCATGGGGATGACTCCGAGCGGGCGAGGCGAGTCGAGCGGACCGTGATCAGCGAAGCGTGATCGATCAGAGCGTGATCGGTCAGAGGTGGATGACGCCGGCGAGTACGGCGATCGGGAACGCGACGTTGCCGAGCGTGACGATCGTGCCGATCGCCAGGCCGATGCGGTCGGCGGTGACGCGGCGCTTGCCCTTGGCGAGGCCGAGGGTGGCGAACATGCTGGCCGCGCCGTGGGCGAGGTGACGGCCGAGGAGTACGTTGGCGAAGATGTAGACCGCGCTGACGATCGGGTTCTGGAACCCGAGGACGAACATGCTGTACGCGTCGTGGCGCTGCATGTGCGGCGGGACCTGGGCGAGCACGGCGGGGTTGCTCTCGCGGACCCAGACATCACCGCGCAGGACCTCGTGCAGGGTGAAGTTCTCGTGCTGGATGGCCCCGACGGTGAAGTGCAGGATATGGAACACGATGAACGCCAGGACGACGACGCCGCTGCCGCGCATGAACAGGCCGGCCCAGCTGGCGCGGTCGTAGCGGCGGGCGCCGGCGTAGGCTTGCGGGCGGGCGTGCCAGTTGATCTGCGTCAGGCGGATGGCGGACCAGATGTGCAGGATCGTGGCGATCAGCAGGATGGTTCGGACGGTCCACACCAGCGGCGGGTTCCCTTGCAGGGTCGCGGCATAGTGGTTGAAGGTGTCCGGGCCGATGTACATCTGGAGGTTGCCCGCCAGGTGCACGAGGACGAAGCCGACCAGGATCACCCCGGTCACGGCCATCACGAACTTGAGGCCGATCGACGAGTTGAGCAGGCGTTGCGTGCGACCAGGACTGGACTCGCTCATGGCATGTTCCTCGCGGATGCGCGGTGTACTGGCAACAGCGTTCACCAGGGGCCCGCTGGCCTTGCGAGTACCACAGATCCCGCGATCATGCCGGCGAAAAATCCTGTCGAGGTCCCGCAAACTTGGTGACGACCGGGGAAGTCCCGGTCAATGCACCCGAATTCGTTCGGCCGGGGTCCAGCTCAGCTCGAAGTGTCCGAGCATCACCGGCTCGTTGAGCCGCAGGCGGACGACGGCGTGGCTCGGGCCCTCGGTCTCGTGGCCGGGGCGCACGCCGTTGGTGCTCGCCAGGTCGTAGACCAGCAGCGAGTTGGGGCCTTCCTCGGTGACGAGCGCGTGGACGCGGGACAGGTTCCTGCCCGAGCCGGCGAGGGAGCAGCGGTCGCTGTAGCGGCCGATGAGGAGTCCACGCTGGAGCTGCTCGCTGTCGATGTCGAGCTCGCGGGTCGCCTCGGCGCCGCGCTGGGACTTGGCCGACTTGAGAGATCGCAGGCGCAGGACGCCGCGGGGCTGGGGGCGGGCGTCGACGTCGATCGGGCGGTAGCCGCCGAGCTGGGCGACGCTCGGCTCGGCCATCGCCGAGATCGCCAGGCGAATGCCGGTGCCGTGGCGGTCGATGCCGGTCAGGCGCTGGAAGGCCTGGTCGGTGCTGCCCTCGAGCAACGCGAGGCCTGCGGGGCCGCCGGGGAGCACGAACAGGCCCGTGTGGCCGAACGACAGCGCGACGTGGCCGAGCGCGGAGAAGCCGGGCACGCGCTTGCCGTCGGCGAGGACGATGCCGGCGCGGCCGCCGAGGTCGTAGCCGCGGAGGCGCAGCGCGCCCTGACCGGGCCACGCGGTGACGAGGATGTGGCGCAGGCTGACGCGGGTGTCGTGGGGGATCGCCAGGCTACAGCGGTTGTGGCGGCCGAACACGAGCGCGTGCGGGAGGTTGTCGGGCCTGCGGATCGGTCGCTGTGCGACCGGGAAGCCGAGGTCGTTGGTGACGACCACCAGCGAGTCGCCAGGGGCCATGTTGCCGACCAGCGCGCCGAGCACCGCCTTGGCGCGACCGAAGCAGTCGATGAGGTCGAGCGGGCGCGTCTCGCCGCGTAAGTCCGGGTCGAAGTCGCCGTCGCTCTCCTCGTCGTCTTGTGCCAGCGAGTTCGCTGGTCGGTCGTACGGGTCGGGCCGTTTGCTGCTCACAGACCGGCAGCGTAAGCCAGACCTGTCCGGGGCGCTATGCAAATCGGTCGGACCCGCGAGGCCCCTGTGACCGGCTACGTGCCTGCGCAGGGCTTGTTACGGGCGTTTGGCGGGTAGGGGAGGCCGGGCGGTATCACCCGTATCTGCGGTACCAGGCGGATCGGGCCGCTCGACCGATCATGCCGATGGGGACGCTCATCCGCATTGGCTGGCACGAACGACGCGGACCGTTGGTTGTCCTCGTGGGTGATCACCGCGATACCTCGCCCCATGGCGGTAAGTCACGCGCCTCGGTGACGCCGACACAGCGTTCGCCCCGCCGAGCGCATCGGCGACGAGCGACGAGCGCCGGGGCCTCGCAGCGAGCGACCCACGTCCCGGTCGACGCGGGTGAGCCGCGGCGGACCGGGCCGTTGACGACCCCCATGCCGCATGGTAGATGCCCGCGCGCCTGGCGGTATTGCGAATTTCGCTCGCCCACGCGTGTCCCACCGAACGGGTCGACAGGTCGTGCGAGCACGCCGCGTTCCTGCACCCTCTGCCCTCCTCCGCTCATGCCAGCACCAGCCATCCTCCTCGCCTCTGCGGCCGCGCCGGTGGTCGACATCGACGGGACCATCTTCATCCAGGCGGGCATCTTCCTGCTGTTGATGGCGATCCTGCATCCGCTGCTGTTCAAGCCGTGGCTGGCGACCCGCGCCCGGCGTGAGCACGCGATCGAAGGCACGCTGCTGGCCGCGACCGATCTGCGCGTCGAGGCCGAGCGCATCGGCGTCGAATACGAGGCCCTCCTCGCCGACGCCCGCGGCCGCGCCGGTGCGGTCCGCTCGGAGACCGTCAAGGCCGCCGACACCGACCGCCAGCGCCGGCTCGCCGGGGCTCGCGACGCCGCGAGCGGTGAGCTCGGCGGGCTGCGGGATCGCCTCGCGGTCGAGTCCGAGGCCGCCCGCGCGACGCTCGGCGCCCGCATCGACGAGCTCGCCACCGACATCGCGACCCGCATCCTCGGGAGGGCCCCATGACCACGCTCCGGAACTCCTTGCGGGTGCGCCTGTGCAGCGCCCACGTGCTGCTCGTGACCGCCTGCTGCTGGCTCGCCAGCGGCCCCGCGTGGGCGCAGCCGGGGCACAGCGGTGAGGTCGAGAGCGGCGCGCCCGCTGCGGTGAACGCCGGTCACGGCGTCCACCACGACGGCATCACGCTGTTCAACTGGCCGAGCGCCGAGGACCCGCGGGTCGGCCTCGGGTACCTGCTGATCAACTTCGTTGTCCTCGCGTTCCTGATCCACCGCCTGATCATCCGCAAGTTGGTCGACGATAACGCTGTTCGCCACGAGGACATCAAGCGTCAGGTCGAGACCGCGACCTCGAGCCTCGCCGAGGCGCAGGCCGCCCTCGCGGACTTCAAGTCCCGCATGGAGCGCGTCAACCAGGAGAGCGAGCAGATCCTCGCGCTCGCCCGCAAGGCCGCCGAGGCCGACCGCGCCCGCCTCGTCACCGAGGCCGAGCTGGAGGTCGAGCGCTTCAAGGCCGGGGCGCTGGCCGCCGCTGCCCGTGAGGTCGCCCAGCGTCGCGCGGAGATCGAGGGCGAGGTCGTCGACCGGGCGATCGCCCGTGCGGCCGAGCTGCTGACCGAGCGCTTCAACGACGCCGACCACAGCCGCCTCGTCGACGACTACGCCGTCTCGCTCGCCGACAACCGCACAGGCACCACCGCGCGCGCCTGAGCTACTGTCTCCATCGTCCCATCGTCCCATCGTTCCATCGTTCCATCGTTCCATTGTCCATTGTCCCATCGCCATTCGCGAATTCCCCTGACCCCCCTGATCGCCAAAGGACCCGATGATCCCCGCCACGCTCGCTCGCCGCTACGCTCGCGCGCTCCTGCAGCTCGCCGACACGCCGATGCAGCGCGAGGTCTTCGGCCGCGACCTTGCGACCTTCGTGCGCAACGCCAGCGGCCCGGCCGCGGGCGACGCCTCCCTGTTGACGGTGCTCGACTTCGGGATCCACCCGCAGCAAGAGCGCCGCGCGGTGCTCGACTTGGTGCTGCGCCGCATGAACCTCGACCCGACGGTCACCAAGTTCATCACGCTGGTGTTCGAGCGCGGCCGCATCGGTGGCCTCCCGCAGATGTCGACCGCGTTCACCGAGATGGCCGACACCCTCGCCGGCCGGCAAAAGGCGGTCGTCACCTCGGCCCGCCCGCTCGCCGCCGACTCGCTTGCCAAGCTCAAGGCATCGCTCGAGAAGGTCACCGGCAAGACGATCCTCGTCGACACGAAGATCGACCCCTCGCTGCTCGGCGGCGTCGTCGCCCAGGTCGGCACCTACGTGTTCGACGGCAGCATCAAGTCCCAGCTCGAGCGCATGCGCACCAGCCTGCGCAGCACTCAACAGAGCTGACTCGCTCCACGGCCCTCCGGGCCTGACTCGCCTCACGGCCCTCCGGGCCTGACTCTTCGCCTTCTACCGCCGCGCCAACCCGGAAACACGAGAGACCTCCATGGACATCAGAGCCGACGAAATCAGCCGGATCATCAAGGAGCAGATCCAGGGCTACGAGACCAGGATCTCGGTCGAGGAGACCGGCACGGTCTTGACCGTGGGCGACGGCATCGCCCGCGTCTACGGCCTCGATAACGCGATGGCCGGCGAGCTGCTCGAGTTCCCGCACGGGGTTCGGGGGATGATCCTCAACCTCGAGGAGGGCAACGTCGGCGTCGCCCTGCTGGGCAACGACAACCTGATCAAAGAGGGCGACGTCGTCCGTCGCACCAAGTCGATCATGAGCGTGCCCGTCGGTGACGCGCTGGTCGGCCGCGTCGTCAACGCGCTCGGCGTCCCGATCGACGGCGGTCCCGCCCTCGCGGGCACCGAGAGCCGCGTCGTCGAGCTCAAGGCGCCCGGTATCATCGCCCGCAAGTCGGTGCACGAGCCGATGCAGACCGGCCTCAAGGCGATCGACTCGCTGGTGCCCGTCGGCCGCGGCCAGCGCGAGTTGATCATCGGCGACCGCCAGACCGGCAAGACCGCGGTGGCGCTCGACTGCATCATCAACCAAAAAGGTCAGAACATGATCTGCGTGTACGTGGCGATCGGGCAGAAGGTCTCGACCGTCGCGACCGTCGTCGATCGCCTGCGCCGCGAGGGCGCGATGGAGTACACGATCGTCGTCGCCGCCAACTCCTCGGAGTCGGCCCCGTTGCAGTTCCTGGCCCCGTACACCGGCGTGACCATGGGCGAGTTCTTCCGCGACAGCGGCCGCCACGCGCTGCTGGTCTACGACGACCTGTCCAAGCAGGCCGTCGCGTACCGCCAGCTCTCGCTGCTGCTGCGCCGCCCGCCGGGCCGCGAGGCCTACCCGGGCGACG
>JAYUXQ010000838.1:0-8861 GCA_043752905.1 Nannocystis sp.
ACGACGGATTTCAAGTCCGCTGCCTTAGACCGCTCGGCCACTCCTCCGGGGCCCGGAGTATGGGGAAGCGTGGGCGGGCCGTCCAGAGGCTTTCAGCGCTCGCGCAGCAGTCGCTCGGCCTCGGCCCGCGCCGGGGCCTTGGGGCCCGCCAGCTGGAGGTACCGGGTCAGGGCGGCCCGCGCCTCGGTGCGGTGGCCGAGGCGGTGCTGGGCCCGTCCGAGCGACAGGTGGGCGTCGACCAGCCAGCTGGTGCCGGCCGGGGCCAGGACGGCGCGGCCGAGGTATGACACGGCCTCGGCGGGTCGTCCGAGCTCGACCGAGGTGCGTCCGGCCCAGTACAGCGCCTCCTCCGGATTCGGGTCGTGCTCGATCGCCCGGGTGAAGCTCTGCAGGGCCTCGGCCAGCTGCTCGCGCTCGCGGAACGCGAGGCCGAGGGCGAGGTGGGCCCCGACCGGCGCGTGCGGGGCCCGCGTGATCGCCTGGAGCTCGGTCACCGCCTCGCGCGCGAGGCCCTGGGCCAGCAGCGTGCGGCCGAGCAAGTACCCCGCCTCGAGCAGGCCCGGGTCGAGCTGGCGCGCGCGACGAAACGCCGCCAGCGCGTCCTGCGGCTTGCCGCTGCGCTCGGCGATCTTGCCGGTCCACAGCTCGACCTCGGCGTCAGGGACCTTGGGCCGCGCAAGCCGGATCTCGGCGAGCGCCTCGGTCAAGCGCTCGCGCTGGTGGAACACGCGGGCCTTGGCGAGGTGGGCCTCCCACGCGCCGGGGCTGCGTTGCAGCACCTTGTCGATGTTTTGGTCGGCGGCGTCGCGGTCGCCCTGGGCCAGGCGCAGCAGCGCGTACATGATGACCACCTCGTCGCTCGCCTGCGGGTCCTCGGCGTGCGGCAGCACGAGATCTGCGAGCCGGGGCAGGTCGCCCTCGCGCAGGTACAGCCGCCCGAGCGGCCCGAGCAGCCCGGGGTAGCCGCCGGTGCGGTCGTACACCGCGAGCAGGTCGGCCCGGCCGGCCTCGCTGCGGCCCTGCTCGATCGCCAGCACCCCGCGTCGCAGCTGCGCCGCGTTGTCGTCGGGGTCGGCCAGCAGCGCCGCGTCGAGCACGGCGACCGCCTGGTCTTTGCGACCTGTCTCGAAGAGCAGGTTGGCATGCGCCAGCCGGAGCGCGCGCAGCTGCGGCCGGACCCGCTCGCGCGGGTCGCCACGCAGTCGCTCCTCGGTCTTGACGATCGGCCCGAGCGCATCGGCGGCGCCGATCCGGACGCGCAGCTCGGCGAGGGCGATCGCCGCGGCGGCGTCGGGGACCTCGGCGAGCACTGTCGAGAACGCCGTCGCGGCCTCGGTGCTTCGGCCGCGCATCGCGTACAGGCGACCGCGCAGCAGGGTCAGGCGCTGGCGGTCGTCCGCGCCGAGGTCGTCGACCGCGGCGAGCCGATCGACCGCCCGCGTCGCCGCGCTCTCGCTGCCGGACGCGAGCGCCAGCTCGACCTGCAACGCCAGCGCCTCGGTGTCCTCGGACGCGCGCAGCAGCGGCGTCAGCTCGAGCTGCGCGCGGCCCGGGTCGCCGGTGGCCAGCAGCAGGCGCACCTGCGCGAGCTGGGTCGGCAGGTGCTGCGGAGCCAGCGAGCGCGCGCCGTCGGCGAGGTCACGCGCCTTGCGGGCCTCACCCCCGGCCGCCGCCACCTCCGCCTGCAAGATCAGCCGCTGCGCGTTGTGGGCGTCGCTCACCTCCGCCACCGGACGCTGCTGGTCGGCCAGCGCCCGCGCCTCGGCCAGCCGACCGCGGCCCAGCAGCGCACGCAGCAGCGCCTGCTGATACAACGGATGGTCAGGCCGGCCCTGCGCGACCCGCTGCAGCTCCGTCAGCGGCATGTCGCGCCGGCCCGCGAGCGACGAGGTCACCGCCACGAGCGCCGCCGCGGCGTCGCCGGGTCGCAGCTCGAGGGCCCCGTGCGCGAGGCGAACGGCCACGTCGTCCTCGCCGCGTTGCTGGGCCGCGAGGGCGCGGTACAGGCGGGCGCGCGGGTCGTCCTGGCCGACCAACAGCGCCTGCGCGCCGGGCATATCGCCCGCGGCGAGCAGCGCCAGCCCGGCGACCCGGGTCGCGCGCGGATCGGCCTCGCCGGCCTGCTTGCGCCACACCGCCGCCGCGCTGCGCCGGATCAGGTCGGGGCCGTAGCGCAGGTGCAGGCACAGCGCCGCCTCGGCGCGCCCGAGCGTGTCGCCCTGCGCCTCCGCCTCGGCGAGCGCCGCCCGATAGTCGCCGACCCGGTCGGCGTCGAGGCGGATCGCCTGCGCCTCGATATATCCCTCGGGCCATGTCCGAACGGACATGTCACTTCGGTCAGCCTTCCCGTCGAGCCCGGGTCCGCGGTCGAAGTAGAACAACCACAGCCCGGCCAGCGCCAGCGCCAGCGCCCCGAGTCCCACGTACGCGACCGCGGGCGGCTCGGGCCGGGTGGCCACCGGCACGAGCCGCTGCGGTCGCGGGCGCGGCGGCGCGTGCAGGCCGCGCGCCAGGCTCGCGGACGACGGCGCGAGGACCGGGGGCGGCGTCGGAGCTGGGGGCGCGCCGCGCTCGGGCAGGTCGTCGAGGTCGAGCTCGACGTCGTCGGGGCGCATGCTTCCCGGCGGGCGCGTGGGCGCGACGATCGTCTCGATCGACGCCGACGCGGTGAGCGAGGTCAACTGCGGGAGGTCGAGCTCCGAGCTGCTCTCGAGGTCGTCGTTCACCGTCGTCATCGCCGGCACCGCGATCCTGCGGGTGACCGGGGGGATCGTGAACGGTCGCGACGATGCGACCGGCGCCGGGAGATCGTCGGGCTCGGGCGCCGCACCGATGTCCGCGACGACAGGCTCCGGCGCGCGCCTGGTCGGGAGGCCGCCAGCGAGGACGGCGGGGACCCGGCCGATCGCCGCGGTCTCGGGTCGGCTGTCCCCGGGGACAGCCTCGCCGGTGCCTGCGCCCCGTCGCCACACCGTGCCGAGCGCGACCGACAGCGGCGGCTCCGGCTCGGGCGCGCGCGTACGGGTGCCGCAGTTGGGACAGCGCTCTGGCGGCTCGGAGCCGTCGCCCAGCGCGTACGCACATTTGCGGCAGAGCAGCATGGTGAGGGGGCAGCGAGGATGCGAGGATATCACCGCGGAGCGCCCTGGCGGTCTTGCGGCGACGGCGGCAGCGTGTAGGCTCCCCGCGATGATCCTGCGCGATCCCGTTCACGGGCTGATCTCGTTCACCGGCGCGGCCGAGGGGTGGATCTCGCGGCTGCTCGCGTGTCCGGAGGTCCAGCGCCTGCGGCGGATCCGCGCTCTCGGGCTCGCGTCGCTGGCGTTCCCGGGCGGCGAGCACTCGCGCTTCGCCCACGCCCTCGGCTCGGCGCACGTCATGCAGCGCTACCTCGACCGCGTGCGCACGCTGGAGGGCGAGCTTCCGGCGCACGACCGCATCGACGACGCCACGGCCCTCGCCGCGTTGGCCGCCGCGCTGCTACACGACCTCGGTCACGGCCCCTACTCGCACACCTTCGAGGCGGTGCTGCCGGACTCGCCGAAGCACGAGACCTGGACCTCGCAGGTCCTGCTCGACCCCGACACCGCCGTGCACCGCGTGCTCGCCGAGGCCGACGCGAGCATGCCCGCCGTCGTCGAGCGCCTGATCCACGGACAGAGCCCCGTCGGGCACCTCGCGCGCGCCGTCTCCGGCACCTTCGACGTCGACCGCTGCGACTACCTCATGCGCGACAGCTACATGACCGGCGTGCGCTACGGACTGCTCGACGTCGACTGGCTGCTCGCCTCGCTGCGCCTGTATGTCCCAAAGGACAGCAGCTCCGCGCGCCTCGTGGTCGACGGCGAGAAGGGCCTGACCGCCGTCGAGGGCTTCTTTTTGGCGCGGCTCTACATGTACCGCCAGGTCTATTTACATAAGGCCGTTCGCTCCGCGGAGCGCATGATCCGGGCGTTGTTCGCCCGCCTGCTCGAGCTCGGCCCGCAGCCGGGCACGCCACCTGTCCTCGCGGACATCTTGCTCGGGCGCTCGGTCTCGGTCGGCGCCTACCTCGAGCTCGACGACACCTCGCTGGCCTCGGCGATCGCCGCCTACGCCCGCGGCCCCGACCCCGTGCTCGCCGAGCTGGCGAGCGGCCTGCACGATCGCCGCCTCTTCAAGACCCTGCGCCTCGCGCCCGGGGCCGACTCGAAGGAAGCCCAGGCCCGCCTCGACGCGGTGCTCGTCGCGGCCGGCGTCGGTCCGGCCTATCTCGGCGTGATCGACTGCGTGCAGATCGACGCCTACACCGACGACGAGGCGATCGGCGTGCTGCGATCCGGCGGTCGCGTCCAGCAGCTGGTCGACGCCTCCCCGGTGCTACGCGGCCTCAGCCGCGAGCGCTTCGTCCATCACCGGGCGATCTTCCCGCCGAGCGTGCGCGCCCGCGTCGTCGAGGCCCTCGCCGACCTGACCTGAGAATTAATTTTAAAGATCATGCCCCGCAAGTCCACCCGCCCTCGCTGTCCCGTCTGCGGCCTGCACCAAGAGCTGTGCCTGTGTGATGCCCTGCCGCTGCGCGACCTCTCGACCGGCTTCGTCGTCGTCCAGCACAACCGCGAGCGCAACAAGCCGACCAGCACCGGCCGGGTCACCGCCGCCGTCCTGCGCGCCCCGGTGATCTATTTTGGTGCGCAGGGCGAGTCGTTCGACACCACCGCGCTGACCGACCCCGACACCGACTACTTCGTGCTGTTCCCGACCGAGGACGCTCCGCCCGTCGACGACGCCGCCACCCGGCCTGCGCCGGGCCGTCGGCGCTGCTTCGTCATCCTCGACGGCACCTGGCAGCAGTGCTCGCGCATGGCCCGGCGTGCCCCCGAGATCTCGAAGATGCAGCGCCTCGCCCTCCCGCCCGGCCCGCCGTCCCGCTGGGGTGTGCGCACGCCCCCCAACGCCGCCGCCGTGTGCACCTTCGAGGCCGCCACCCGCCTGGTCGCGCTGCTCCACGGGGACGAGGCCGCCGCGCCGATGGACAGCTTCTTCACCGAGCTCAGCGCCCGCATGCTCGGCATGCGCGGCCGGGTCGCTTCCGGGGACGACGAGGCGGGCGAGCCCGAAGAGGTTTGAAACCGCAGTGGCTTAAAAAGCCGAAAGCCTCGAGGGCGGACCCTTGAGGCTTTCTTGTGCGGGGCGGACGGGACTCGAACCCGCGACCTCCGACGTGACAGGCCGGCGTTATAACCGACTTAACTACCACCCCTCCCAGGTCGACCTTTTTGGGGGCCGACAGGGACCGGGAGAATGCTGTACGCCCCCGGCCTCTGTCAAGAACGATCGCACGCGACTCTCGAGTCGTCGCTGCGGGGTGCATACAGGCTGCCACGCCTAAAATTCGCGGACCCGGCCCCGGTAGCGCGACACGAACGGGCCCCACCATGCGCGCTCGAACCACCATCGAACACGAACAGGCGCGGGTGCGGAGAGATCTCCCCGGTGTCGCGACGAGCCCACGACGTGTCGACGGCGAGCCCTGGCGGACGATCTTGTGAGCAAACTCGAGTTCACCAGACCCGCGATCCACACAGGGGCCACGTGCGGGCCTCAAGCGCGGCCCCCGCGAGCGAGTCGGCCGCGAGCGCAACCGCGGGACCGGCGAGCCATCGCCCCAGCATCACCGAGCTGGCGTCATGTCAGCCTGTCCTTTCGGACAGGGCATGCGTGCGCGGGTCGGTGGCGGACCAGCCGCGTCTCGGTGGGGCCCTCGACCCGGAGTACGCAGCAGGCCGGGCGCGTCGCCCTCGGGCGCGGTCATCCCGGCGAGCTTACGCGGCCCCTGCGGGCGCGCTAAGCTCTCGCCGCATGTGCGGCATCGCGGGGATGATCGGTCGGCAGGACCCGGCGTTGCTCGCGGCGATGACCGCCAGCCTGCGGCACCGCGGCCCCGACGGCGAGGGCGTGTATGTCGACGGCCCGGTCGGGCTCGGGCACCGGCGACTCTCGGTCCTCGACCTCGCGGGCGGCGCCCAGCCGATGACCAGCGCCGACGGTCGCACTGTCGTCAGCTTCAACGGCGAGATCTATAATTTCAAAGAGCTGCGCCGCGAGCTGCTCGCCGCCGGTCAACCGTTGCATACGCAGGGCGACACCGAAGTGCTGCTCGCCGGCTATCAACACTGGGGTCTGCACGGCCTGCTCGCGCGCCTGCGCGGCATGTTCGCGTTCGCCCTGTGGGACCTGTCCTCCCGGACATTCGTGCTCGTGCGCGACCGCCTCGGCATCAAGCCGCTGTATCACGCCACGTTGCCGGACGGCGCCCTGCTGTTCGCGTCGGAGCCCAAGGCGCTGCTCGAGTGCGCCGAGGTCGACCGCAGCCTCGACCTCGTCAGCCTCGACGCCTACCTCGACCTGTTCTACGTCCCGCCGCCGCGGTCGATCTTCGCCGGCATCCGCCAGCTCCCGCCGGGGCACCTGCTGACCTGGCGCGAGGGACAGGTGAGCATCGAGCGCTGGTGGGACGCCTCCCCAAGGCGCGCAGACCCGCGGCTGCGCACGCTCGACGACTGGGCCGAGGCGATCGAGCCGGTGCTGCGCGAGGCGGTCGAGCTGCACACCGTCTCGGACGTCCCGCTCGGCGCCTTCCTGTCCGGCGGCCTCGACTCCTCGGCGATCGTCGCGCTGATGGCCGCCCACAGCAGCCACCCGGTCGAGACCTTCTGCGTCGGCTACGGGGCCGAGGGCGCGTCCTACGAGGAGCGGCCGGTCGCCCGCCGCGTCGCCCAATACTTCGGCGCGACCCACCGCGAGCTCGAGCTGGACATCGACCTGCTCGGCGACCTCGGGCCCCTCGTGCGTGGCTTCGACGAGCCCTTCGGATCCTGGGCCGCCCTGCTCAGCCACCGCCTCGCCGCCTTCACACGCCAGCACGTGACCGTCGCGCTGGCCGGCGACGGCGGCGACGAGGTGTTCGGCGGCTACCCGCGCTACCTCGGCCTGCGGCTCTCCGAGTACATGTCCCGGGCGCCAGGTCCCGCGCTCGCGCTCGCGCGGCGGATGCTCGCCCGGGCCGGTGAGCCGACCACCGCGCGCAGCCTGCGTCGCTGGGCCCGGCAATTTTTGGAGGGCTGCCAGCTGCCGCCCCCGGACAGGTACGCCGCGTGGGTCGGCTATGCCCCGCCGGCCGCGCGCGACCGCCTGTACACCGCGGCCACCCGATCACGGATCGCCGGCCATCGGCTGGCCTCGCCGGTCGCGGCGGCCTTTTCGGAGCCTGTCCTCGGGGACATGGTCCAGCGGGCAGGTTATGCCGACCTGCGCGGGTTCCTGGCCGAGAACGTGCTCCGCGGATCCGACCGCATGAGCATGGCACACGGCCTCGAGGTGCGGGTCCCGTTCTGTGATCACGTCTTGATCGAGGCGATGGCGGGCGCCCCGGCCGGCATGCGCGTCACGGCGCTGGCCTCGAAGCGCATCCTTCGCCGGATCATGCGCGGCAAGCTCCCGGCCGAGGTCCTGACGCGCAAGAAGCTCGGCTTCACCGCCCCGTTCGGCGTGTGGCTCGCGCGCGCCGAGACTCGGATCGCCGGCGACCTCCTGCACCCGCAGCAGATCCTTCGGCGCGGCCTGTTCGACCCCGCCGAGGTCGCGCGCCTGCTCGCCGAACACCGCCTCGGCCAGCGCGACCACAGCCACCGCATCTGGTCGCTCCTCGTGCTCGAGCAGTGGCAGCGCATGTACGACGCCTGAAGCCCCGTGGGCTTGTTCGGGTTCCCGCAGATCCCTCCGACCCCGGCGACGCGCAGACCATCGAGCACCGCGGCGGAGTCGTCGAGCAGCCGCACGCCCCGCGAAGGCGCGCCACACCGAGCGCACGTCCCCGGTCGCGCCCATGCCGTGAACTGGCGCGGCCCGCCGCCGACGTGGTACGCCTCTCTCATGTCGGCCCCGCACGCGCGCGCTTGTCCGGCCTGTGGCCACGATACGGCGCGCTTCGCCTTCGCTACCGCCGGCTACGCCCACGTCCGCTGCGAGCGCTGCGACACCTTGTTCGTCGCCGAGCTGCCGTCCGCCGAGCGCGTCGAGGCGACCTACCTCGCGCCCGACTACCACAGCTCGGCGAATGGCCAGGAGCTGCGCATGCGCGCCGAGGCCGACGCCCGCGCGCAGGTGCTGCGCAAGTTCGGCTGCCGCGACATCCTCGAGATCGGCTGCGGACCCGGACACTTCCTCGACGCCGTGCGTGACCTCGGCATGCAGGTCGAAGGCGTCGACCGTGCCCGCTCGGCCGAGCCCGCCCGCGAGCGCGGCCACACCGTCCACGAGGTCTGGCTGCAAGACCTCGAGCCCGTCACCCCTCGCTTCGACGCCGTCGCCATGTGGGAGGTCATCGAACACGTCGGCGACCCCGCGGCCGTGTTGCAGCGCGTGCGCCAGTGGCTGCGGCCCGGCGGCTTTTTGGCGCTGTCGACCCCGAGCAGCAGCGGCATCCCTGCGCGCGTGCTCGGCTCGCGCTTCCCGATGGTGTGCCCGCCCGAGCACCTGACACTGTTCAGCCGCAAGGGCCTGGCCGCCCTGCTCGGCGGGGCCCACTTCGATCCGGTGCGCTGGACCAGCTTCTCCGGGCTCGGGCGCGAACAACTTCAACGCGGATTCCAGCGCTTCCTGCTCGGCGCCAGCTTGCCCGGGCGCGCCGTCGCCAGCGGCCTCGCCGTGGTCGCCGAGCTGCCCGTGCAGCTGATGGACCGCGCCGGGCTCGGCAGCGGCTTCGAGGTCTACTCGGTCGCCACGCCGGACTAGCGATCGTCAGCCGCCGGCGGCGTTCGGCTCGACGTGGGTGACCTCGCCGTCGAGCAGATCGCTGACCCAGTCGACGAGACGAACGC
>JAYUXQ010000839.1:0-3610 GCA_043752905.1 Nannocystis sp.
TATTTACCTTACGTCTTCGTCAACGATGTCGTTCGCTGGTGGCGGGTCGTCCTGCTGAATCATGAGTGGAAGCTCAAGGAGAAGCAGAAGGAGCTCAAGCGGCAACTGGAAGGTGAGGCGCTCGATCAGCAGTTGTCAGCCGAACGGTACTACCGCAGCTACAAGCTCCGATTTGCGCGGTGCCTAACCTGTTTTGCGTCACTTGCGTACCTCCTCGCTCATACAAGACCGCGGCATGGCGCCACATTACACGTCTCCAGGGAAGACATGAAGAAGATGGTGAGAATGACACCTTTTCAGCGCTTGGAGGCCATCGACAGGATGGAGCCGCCGGACATTGTCACCGAGGCGCTGGCAAGGATGCGCGATCTCTACGCGGAGTTCCTGGAACACGGCGCGCGGCCGAAGAAGGAGCTCGTCGAGAGCTTCAAAGCACCGGCGTTCGCCAAAGCGCGCTCGTCATCTGGCCGCGAGTTCGCGGACCAGATGTTCCTTCTCGTCAGCGAGCTCGGCCGCGGGAACTCGCTTTACCGCTATATGGTGGTCTGACAGCACCGCTGCACTTCTGGCTCCGCAGAGTGGCATCGCCAACCGGGCGGGTCGCGCCCGGTCGAGGTCGCGGTGAAGTGCCCCGCTCCAAACGCCGCTATTTGGAGATGGGGGGCTGACACCGATCGGCGTGTCGGCAATCTCAGCAGAACGGGCACTCGCAGGCGATATCATCGGCCGCGTCGTGGCACACGGTATGCGGCGGCGAGGCGTCGCAGATCTGCTGGCCGCACGCGCAGTCGAGGTTGTCGACGTCGCTGCACTCGAAGGGCTTGGCCTCGCAGACCTTGTAGGCGCCCTTTTGCAGCTTGCCGACGCAGACCAGCTCCGGGTCGTCACAATACGAGCAATCCGGCACCCAGTCGCAGACCCCGGCCGGCACGCAGTTGCCGGTCCAGCACTTGCCCTCGTTGGTGTCCTCGACCGTCGGCACCGCGTCCGGGCCGCAGTCGGGCGCCGCCGCCTCGCAGGTGACACCAAACGGGTTGCACGTCTGCTTCGCGAACGTGCAGCGCCCGAAGCGGCACTCGACCACGGGCGCGAACAGACCCACCGCGCCGCAAGCAGTCGCTGCGCACTCCGGCAGGCCGCACTCCGGCACCGTCTCGCCCGGGTTGAGCGACTCGCAGTCGCAGCAGCTCTCCACCAGCGTGCAGTCCTGGTCGGTCACGCACGGCAGGACCTCGCCGTTGCCGGTCGTCTCACTGGTCGTCGTGCCCGCCGTCCCCGACTCACCGCCCCCGGTCGCGCTCGTCGTCGCCGTCGTCGTCGCCGTCTCGCCGCTCGTCTCGCCGCTCGTGACACCGCTCGTCATCCCGCTCGTCACGCCGCTCGTCACGCCGGTCGTGTTGTCCGTCGTCGCGCCGGTCGTCGGTTCGGTCGCGCCGGTCGTCGCCGTCGTGGTGGTGCCCGTCTCTCCGGTGGACGGCGCGGTCGCGGTCGCGGTCGCAGTCGTCTCGGTGGTGCTGGACCCCGAGTCGCCGCACGCGGTCACGGCCATCATCGTCAGGATCGTCGCAAGTCGAAGTGTCCGCAGAGATACGCGTAAGTGCATGGTGGCGAGGGTCTACCAGAAACCCGGCCCGCGCGCCGCCGGCCCATGGTTCCGCGCGCTTGCTGGGGCTCACGGGCCCGATGTGCCCCCGGTCGCGCATGCATCCTGACGTCCGCGGCATGGCCTTCCTCATGTCTCTCGGCGCCCTGCCGATCGCCTGCACCCCGACGCGCCGACCACCGACCCGAACACCACGACCACCGACGCGCTCACCGCCTCGACGGTCAGCCGTACGCCAACGCGATCGAGGCGCAAAACGTGTGCTTCTCGCCGGCCGAGTGCGCCGACATCCAGTCGGAGGCCGCCTGCCAGCCCGAGCAGATGACGGTCACGGCCGCCTGCCCGAACCTGCTCGCTGGCGAGACCGACACCGGCGGCTTCGCGGACACCGGCGGCTGATCGGATACTGGCGGCTGATCGGCGAAGACCGCTCATCGGCCCGGCGGCCGCCCTCAATCGGCCGCGTTTTCGCGTTGCCGGCCCGTGACGCCCGCGTATAAGATGCGCCCCTTCATGCCTACCAATTACCGCGGCCTCGCCTTCCTCCTGTCCATCGGCAGCCTCCCGCTCGCCTGTTCCAAAGACGACAACGACGACTCGACGACCACCGCGAACACCACCACCGGCGGCACCACCGGCACCGGCACCGACGCCACCGACCCAACCCAGGCCACCGTCGCCTCGGACCCGACCAACGGCACCACCACCGGCGCCACCGATGGGCAGACGGACACCTCGCTGGCCACCACCGAGCCGCAGCCCACCACCTTCCTGACCAGCGACTCGGAGAGCGCCGGCACCGGCTTCGAGACCGAGAGCGACACCGACCTCCCGCCTCCCACCGACCCGACCTGCATCGCCTACGGCAAACACCTCGCCGAGTGCATCCCCCGTTACGCTCGCTACGAGACCTACTTCGCGCAGGACTGCGAGTACACCAAGATGGACGGCATGGCGGACGGTGACGCCTGCATCAAGGCCCTCGAGGCGGCTTTCGTGTGCCTCTCGATGGCCGACTGCGCCGAGTTCACGGGCGACATCCCGACCGCGTGCCAGATGGAGGAGGACGCCGCGCAAGCCGTGTGCCCGAGCTTGAACCAAACCGACACCGATACCGGCACCGGCGGCGACTCGAGCACCGGCTGAGGTCGCACGACCACCGATCGTCGCCGTGGTGCCACGCTATCACCCCCATCCCCCCATCCCCCCATCATCGCCGTGCTTTCGCGCGTTGCTGCGGCGTGAACCTCCCATGTAGAGTGGGCGCCCTTATGCAGCCCAACTACCGCGGCCTCGCCTTCCTCCTGTCCATCGGCAGCCTCCCGCTCGGCTGCAACAACAAGAACGACACCGACACCGACGGCGGCAGTTCGACCACCGCCGGCACCGACCCGGCCGCCACCGGCACCGATACGACGACCGCGACCGACCCGACGCAGAGCACCTCGTCGGACCCGACGACCACCGGCGCGAGCGCGACGAGCCAGGGCGACACCGGCACCGACACCCAGCCGACCACCGCCGGCGACACCGGCACCGACACCGGGCCGACCCCCACCGACCCGATCTGCATCGCCTACGGCGAGCACTACGCCGGCTGTTTCCCGCCCCGCGACGGCGTCTACGCGGATGTCCTGGCGAACAACTGCGAGTACCTGAAGTCCTATGGCATGGTGGACGGTCAGGCCTGCGTCGACGCCCTCGACGCCTTCTTCGTCTGCCTCACCATGACGGACTGCGCCGAGATCATGAGCGAGGACTCCACCGCCTGCATGCAGGAGGACACCAACCTCCTCACCGCCTGCCCGACCCTCACGGGTGGCGACACCGACACCGGCGGCTCGACCGGCTGAGCGCACCGCGACCGATCGCGCGGCATGGGTCGCCTCCATCGCGTTTGTGGCATCATCGCCGCCATGATGATCTTCGTCAGCGGCACCAAGCGCAGCGGCACCTCGATGTGGATGCAGGTGCTACGCGCCGCCGGCCTGCCGGTGCTCGGTGAGG
>JAYUXQ010000840.1:0-3607 GCA_043752905.1 Nannocystis sp.
ACGATCTTCAGGACCTCTGCGTGGCCGCCACCTTGCTCGTCGACGGCGATCACGGCCAGCGCGGCGCCGTTGGGCTCGACCGCGGCCGGGTACAGCCCCGCGCCGCGCAGCAGCTCCTTGCGCTCCGAGCCGTCGAGCTTCATCGAGACGATCGCGCCGGTGCGCTCCTGCTCGGCGTCCTCGGCGAGGAACACCAGGCGGCCCGGCAGCTCCGGCAAGGCCGCGGTCGTCGGCTTCACGGGCGCGCCCCCGTTTTTGCCCGTGGCCTCGGCCGGCGGGTTCGCCGAGGGTGTGCAGGCCGCGGCTGTGCAGACCGCGAGGACGAGGGGCAGGAGACCGTGAACGCGATGCATGGGGAGGGGCACTTAAATGCGGGATCGCCCGCCGGCACGCAAGGCCGACGGACGATCCGGGATACATGTCCCGAGGGACATCAGGGGAAGAACCCGAGGACTGGATCAGCGGATGCGGACCGCGTCGGCGATGACGACCTTGCCGACGGTGGTCCAGCGCGACACGACGACCTTGTTCCAGCCGGCCGAGAAGTTCGCGGTGCCGAGCTGCACCCACTTACCGCCGTTGACCGTCTGGTCGGTGTTGAAGCTCGCCAGCTTGGTGCCCGACGCGTTGAAGGCGACAAAGGGCGTGGTGGTCGAGCGGTTGGTGCCCGCGGTCCACCAGGCGTCGATCGTCTTGGTGCCGGCGGCCGCCATGTAGAACGAGAACGCGGCGGCGTCGGAGACGGCCTCGGTGTTGGCGAAGAAGTAGCCGCTGCCGTAGTAGCCCGGGGTGCCCGCGGTCGAGGTCCAGTTGCCGGAGACGGCGACCTTGGCCAGCGCGGCGTTGTTGTTGTTGTTGTTGCTGTCGATGATGATCGTCGAGCCAGGCGGGGGCGGGGGCGGGGGCGGGGGCGGGGGTGCGGCGCCGCAGTAGGTGTTGACCTTGCTGAGGTAGGTCGCCCACGGCCAGTTCGGACCCGGGTCGATGCGGTTGTACGGCTGGAGCTGGCCGTGCGCGACGATGTGGTACTTGTCGCGCGGGATGTTGTGACCCTTGGTGATGTCACAGACCAGCTTGGCCGACTTGTCGATCAGGTTGGCGCTCCAGGCGGTGGTCTTGGCGAAGCCCGCGTGCTCGATGCCGACCGAGAAGTTGTTGGTGCTCTGACCGTTGAGCCCGCACTCCTTGCTACTGTTGTTGCTGCACTGGTAGGTCGCCCCGACGTGCCAGGCCTTGTTGGCCTCCTTCACGAGCTGCGAGATCTCGTTGCCGTCCTCCTTGACCACGTAGTTGGCGCTGACGCCCGAGGCCTGGTTGACCAGCCAGCCCCAGCAGCCGGAGTACGCGCCCTCGCAGCTGTGGATGACGATCATCTTGACCGTCGCGCCGCCGGGGCGGCTGCTGTAGTTCGGTGAGGGGTGCCACACCGAGCCGGCGTAGTCGGGGCCGGGCGAGGCGGTCGGGTTCGGGGCCAGGGCGAAGTCCGCGAGGGCGCCTTCGGTCGGCTCGAGGCGGGCGATCGGCTCGCCGGCGAAGTCCTTGACGACCGCGCCGTTGCGCATCGCCGCGTAGACGTCGTTATGGACGTAGTTGGCCTGGATCTCGGGCAGCTCGTCCGGGATGCCGCTAAAGATAGCGACCGCGGGGGCCCAGGCGGCCAGGTCGGAGCGATCGAAGCCGAGCCGGTCGGCATCGACGGACAGCAGCGCAGCGCCAGCGCGGATGTTGGCGCGGCGGTCGGTCTTGACGGTCTCGATGTCCTCGCCGGCCAGCTTCGCGCCGAGCGCGAGGCGCTCGCCACGGAGCGCCATGACGCCGAACGCGGGCTCCTGGCCCTCGAACTCGCTGAGGCCCTCGACCATCTGCCACTGCGTCTCGGTGTAGCCGACCGCCTGCAGTAGCTGGGCGGGCACGTCGAACTCGTCGGCGGCGTCGGTGAAGTCCGCGTCGATGCCGCTGAGGGTGAGGCCGGGGTCGCGGGTCGGGGGGTCGAGGGGCTCGGCGTCCTCGTGGGCGATGCCGTTGATGATGGCGTGGTCGGCCGCCTGATCGGCGACGGCCACATTGAGGTCGGCGCCATCGGAGTCGTCGCCCTCGATACAGCCGGGGGCCATCAGCGCGAGTGCGGTCAAAAGGCCGGATGGGAGGGACAGGTAGGTCGGACGCTGCATGATCTTCAACCTCATTTTGAACGCGGCCAGAGACATCCCGGAGCTGCACGCCGCGAGCGCAGTCCTCCGATCACACATGAGATGCCATCTCTCATACGGCCAACACCATCGACGACGCAAGCGGCGAGTTGCACGCGACGAGGTGTCGATTCTGCGAAATTCGCGGGTGCAGGCGCCGCCCCGGTGGCATAAAGCACGACCTGTGGGCTCCCCGCGGTGACCTCACTGGCCTCGCCGACGTTCGTCGTGATCGAAACGCCGGAGGTCGTTACTCCGATCATCAGGAGATAGCGATCGCTCGATCGCAGATATGCCGACCGTCCTCGTGCAAGTCATTGCATGTACTGGCAGCGGCTGGCCGACCCGAGGGGGCGAACGTGACAGCCGGCATGACCGTCGGCACAAAGCAACACTGGAACGTGTGTCAGCGTTCGCCCGTGACCGGCGCGTGGGCGCGGCGCCGCGCCGATGCAGCGCACATCGCCCTCGCCGGGCGGCCGGCGCATATGTTAGGAGCGTCGCCGTGAATGACGCGAGTGCGCAGGGCCCCGCGCGGCCCGGGGAGTTCGCGGCGCTGCAGGTCGGCCCGCTGCGCGTGTGGCCGCCGGTCGTGCTCGCGCCGATGGCCGGCGTCACCAACTACCCGTTTCGCGCGCTGTGTCGCCGCTTCGGGGCCGGCCTCTACGTCAGCGAGATGATCACGGCGCGCCCGCTGGTCCGCGGCGACGCGCAGAGCCGACGCCTCGCCGACTTCGGCCCGGGCGAGGCGCCGCGCAGTCTGCAGCTCTACGGCGTCGATCCGGCGGACATCGGCGCCGCGGTCGCCTGGCTGGTCGAGGCGGGCCGCGTCGATCACGTCGACCTCAACTTCGGGTGCCCGGTCCGCAAGGTGACGCGCAAGGGCGGCGGCGCGGCCATTCCGCTCAAGCGCAACCTGCTCCGCGCGATCGTTCGCGCCGCGGTGCAGGCGGCCGGCCCCGTGCCGGTGACGATGAAGTTTCGCATCGGCGTCGACGATGCGCTGACGACCTTCGAGACGGCGGGGAAGATCGGCGAGGACGAGGGCTGCGCCGCCGTCGGCCTGCACGCCCGCACGGCTGCGCAGGGCTATTCGGGCACCGCCCGGTGGTCGGCGATCGCACGCCTGAAGCAGCTCGTCACCACGATCCCCGTGCTCGGCAACGGCGACATCTGGTCAGGACAAGATGCCGTGCGGATGATGGCGCAGACCGGATGTGATGGGGTGGTCGTCGGCCGCGGATGCTTGGGTAGACCGTGGTTGTTCGGCGACCTAGCGCGGGCGATGTCGGGTGAGAGTGACATCGCACGCCCCTCGCTCGGGCAAGTGGCGTCGACTCTGCGACGGCATGCGGAGTTGTTGGTGGAGTTCTTCGGGAGCGAACACCACGCGTGCCGCGACATCCGAAAGCACATCG
>JAYUXQ010000841.1:0-3606 GCA_043752905.1 Nannocystis sp.
CTGCGCGCCGCCGTCGAGGCCTACCAGCGCTGGGGCGCCACCACAGTCGCCCGCCGCCTCGCCCACGCCCTCGACACCCGCCCCGAGCCCTGACCCGTCTGACCCGTCATGCCGAGGCCAACCACGCGCGCGCCACACCTCAGTGCGCGTGCATGGGCTTCGCCGCCCGCTGCTTTCTACCCACCAGCTCGAAGCGATACCCCACCTGCACCACTCCACGCGCCAGGAACGGCGCGCCGGTCAATGGCGCCTGCACTTCGACCCCGAGCTCGAGCCTCTTGACCGCCACCGTGAACCCCGTCGACGCGACCACCCGCGTGACCCCATTTAAATTAACTGTCCCGACCGGCATCGCCCCGAACGCCCCGACCTTGAGCCACAGCTTCTCGTGCACGCGGAGGAACGCGTTGAGCGACGCGTCGACCTCGGAGAGGTTCATGGGATTGACGATGGGGCGCGGGCCGTGGTTGTGATGACTCGAGCTCGCGGTGGTGAGCGCCCGTGCGAAGCCCAGCGTGCCGATGAACTGGACGCGCTCCGTCTCGTGGCCGAACCAAAACTCGGGCATCAGCATCACGTGACCCATGCCGAGGTCCGCGTCGGCCTTGCCGGTCGGGATCGTCGCCGACATGCCAAAGCCCGCAGAGAACGCGCGCACCGTGAACGCCGGCACCGGCACCCTCGCCGCGACCGCCAGGTCGCCGAGCCCGTAGCCCGTGCGACCGTTGCGGGTCAGCCGGTACGCCGGCAGCAGGGCCATCACCGCGATCCTTCGGTGATTGAACCCGATCGTCGGCGCGACCCCCTGATAATCACCCTGGTAGCTCGTATTACGATATCCCGCCGCGTCGAGGCGCACTCCCGCGAATATGCCCGGGTTACGCCACACGTTGCCCGCGAGCGGGTGGCACTGCTGCGCCGCCGCGGCCGGGCGGGCCGCGAACAGCAGCGCCGCTGCGATCAGGGTGCGCCGCACGCGAGCCACTCGCCGAGCATCCGGCGCTCCGCCTCGGTCGGCGCAGGCGTCCCGATCGGCATCCCCGTGTTGATCGAATCGGGCCCGGCCGCCGCCTCCCAGTCGACGTGTTCGATCTCCTCACGGACCAGCGCTGCGCTCTCGAAGTTGTGGTCACTCGGCGCCCCCTGCCGCGCCGCGCCCGTCAGCGCCGTGCTGTGGCAGCGCACGCAGTGGCTGTCCATGAAGCCCTTGCCAAAACTGTCCCACGTCAGCTTCGAGTCGCCCGGACACACCGCGCCTGACCGCGTGCCCTCCTCCTCACAGCCGGCGACCGGCAGCAGCAGGACCATCGCAAGGAGCCGTGGAGCAACGCGAGACTTCATCCGACCACCATGCAGGACCGCCACCCTCCCGCAGCGAACCTTCTCCGTCTGCGACCACATGTCGCACCGCCCCAGATCCGCGTTCTGATGGATGTAACTGCGCAAACCCTCGAAGATCTACCCGACGCTCGCCGCCGCCGCCTCGCCGCCGCCGCGTGGATATCCTGCGACGATGATCGCCGGCCTCGATGACGACTCCGACGAGGAGCTCCTGCGCGAGGTCCTCGAGCGCCACCTGCCAGGCCCTCGCCCGCCCACGCCCCTCACACACCGCGCGCCCCCGTCCCTCTGTCGAGCGCCGCGGCACTACACTGTGGCGACGCGCCCACCCACGCAACGATTTTCGCACCGGCAGCTTCATGGTGCAGTGACGCGGCGTCGGTTGTCCGCGACCCTGCTCCCCTGTTAGCGTGGTGTCATGCGCTTCCCTGGCCTGGCCCTGCTCCTCCCGCTCGCTGCCTGCTTCAGCCCCAACCCCGCGTTCGTCTCGACGACCGAGGGCGACGGCAGCGACACGAGCACCGGCAGCCCGACCACCACCCCCGTGACGACCGTCGTCCCGGACACGACCTCCGGTGCCAGCGCGAGCGCGACGAGCGAGCCGCTCACCTCGACCAGCGAGCCAGTCACCAGCGAGCCAGTCACCAGCGAGCCCACGACCGACACCACGACCGACCAGCACGACCTCCCCGGGGCCGAATGCCCGATCGACAAGGCCGACGATCAGGCCCGCTACGTGATCGACGTCGACGCCAACAACATGCCGATCACGGATTGCGACGGTCCCAGCATTTGGATCGGCCTGCTGAGGGTCGCGAACGGCGCGTTCTCGATGGTGCTCAGCGACAGCTGCGACGACCAGGGGGACCTCTCCCCCGACCTGATCCTCGGCGAGGATTGGCCCACGGACGCCGGGATGGACTACTTCTGCGCGCGCGCCAGGGTCACCTGGAAGCACGTCGGCAACACCTGCGAGATCGGCACCCTGCAGATCACCGAGTATGACGTCAACATGCCCGACCTCTACACCCCCTCGCTCTACACCGCGTCGCTGTCCGTCCCCGACGAGCCGCCGGACTTCCCGTTTTGGCCCACGCTCTTCATACCCTCCATCGTCCAGTGCGGCTGCGACGGCAGGATCCCCTGCTGCATGCCGGATGCCGGCCAGTACAGCCTCGACATCGGCGACAACCAGTACGTCGAAGCCGGCGCCGAGACCACCTTCAAGGTCGCCGACAGCACCTACCGCTTCAAGAATATCCAGTCGTACGTCGGCCCCGGCTGCCAGGACCCGTCCGGCAGCGACTACCACGTCGACTGGTTCGCCGAGCCGCAGTGACCGCGCCGCGCTAATCGATCGGGTGCATCGCCCCGCGGATCGTCTCGTACACGACGCCCGGCCCGACCTCGAGCCGGCGCGCGATGTCCTCCATCACGTGCAGCTCGTCGTCGCTGACGTGCCCGTCCGCCGCCGCGACGATCGTCAGGTGCTGGATCAGCTGCGCGCGGTACAGCAAGGGCACCTCGAGCGCGTCGCGGATCCTGCCGTCCAGGTCGCGCAGCACCTTGTCGACGTCCGTCGGCGTGTCCGCGTGGTCCGACCCCAGCAGCCGCCCGAGCGCGTCGAGCTCGCTCGCATCGACCCCGCCCGAGGCCGCCGCCACCGCCACGCCCGCCGTGTACAGCAGCCGCCGCAGCGTGTCCGAGGTCTGGTTCTTCTCCTGTAAGTACGTCGGCTCCATCAGCGACATGTCGCGGTCGACCATCGACTCCACCTCGTCGAGCGTCCACGCGTCCAGGCTCGACCTCCCCATCGCGTCGAGGAACGGCTTGCTGCGGCTAAACGCCCACACCGCGCGCACGCGCACCGGGTTGTATGGGTGCGTGCTAAAGCAGTCGAGCGTGTCCTCGTCATACTCCTTCTCGCGCGCCTCCGGGGCCGACGCCAGGCTCTCCACCTGACGAGCAAAGGTCTCCAGGTCCGGCACCACTCGCGGGCTCGACATCCCGCTGGCGAGCTTGAAGAACCCGCTGGCGGCCGCCTGCGGGTCCTGGGCGCATAACAAACCAATGCGGTCCGCCGACAGCTCCGCGCTGCGACACCACGCGTACAGCTTGAGCGACATGTGGCGCGACACGAACGGGATGCCCAGCTCCTCGACCATCGCCGTCACCGGCATCGGCAGCCCATAATGATCGAAGGCCGCATGGCCGAGCTCGTGGCCGATGACGAAGCGCAGCTCCGCCGCCGTGAACGCCTCCAGC
>JAYUXQ010000842.1:0-3605 GCA_043752905.1 Nannocystis sp.
GCGCGAGAACTCGCCGCGCTGGTTCGGGGTCAGGAGCATGCGCGGGAGCAGGTCGTCGCGGGCCATCGCCAGCCACAGGCCGCGCGCGCCGACGAAGGCGGTGTTGGTGGCGGCGATCAGCATCAGCGCCGCGTTGGCGACGACGACGGCGTGCCAGATGTCGCCGGCGGGGGCCGAGCCGGTCAGCGAGGCGGCGACGTGGCGGCCGAGCTGGCCGAGCAGGTCACCGGAGTGCTCGAGCAGGACGTGGGGAGGGAGGAGCAAGAACACGAGGATCGCCAGCGAGCCGCCGACGACGAGCAGCATCAGGAGCATCGCCCAGTAGATCTTGGGGACGTCGCGCTGCGGGTTCTCGAGCTCCTCGGGGATGTTCATCACCGACTCGACGCCCGAGGCGCCGAGGATCACATTGCCGACGCCGGCCAGCAGCAGCGGCGCGCCGATCAACGCGAGGCCGGGCAGGAAGCCGCCGCGGTGCCAGCCGGCGGGGTCGCCGGCCATCGGCGCGCCGGCCCCGTAGAGCACCGGCCCGAGGTCGACGCCTTGCAGCGCGAGGCACACCCAGCCGCCGACGATCGTCACGCCCATGATGACGAGGTTGAGCAGCAGCACGAACCGGCTGACGCGCACGCTCTGCTTGAGGCCGAGGTTGTTGAGGTGGGTGAGCAGCGCGAGCGGGGGGAACATCGCCGCGATCGGGACCGACAGGGCGGGCGCGAGGGCGACGCCGATCAGGCTGGCGATAGCGACCGACAGCAGCGGCCCCCGCCAGGCCCGTGGCGAGATCCACACGCCGAACAGCAGCGCAGGCATGGCCGACAGCCCGACGGTGGCGAGCGCACCGGACTGTCCGAAAGACCAGGCGAGCGCGCTGACGTACTCGCCGTACGCGAGCAGGCTGGCGATCGCGGTGGCGACGTACGAGATCGAGATGATGACGCCGACCAGCGCCGCCGCCAGCAAGGCGAGGCGGCCGAGGTGGCTCAGGCCATAGCGCGTCATCATGTACGTGCCGCCGTTGCTGAGCGTCAGCAACACGGCCTCGATGTACAGCGGGGCGAGCAGCAGCAGCAGCAGGTACAGGCCGATCTGGACCAGCGGGGTCGCGTAGCCGACGCCCGCGACCAGCAGGAAGCCCGAGGCGTAGTACGGGGTCGTCAGCGGGTGAGGCCCGACCAGGTACAGGCCCTCGCGCCAGCTGAGGCGGGGTCGCGTGGCTTCGCCGTCCTCGGTGCTCATGCGCTGCTGTGCGACTTATGCCCCGCCCCGCGGGCGCTGACAACCCGGCGGTGGACCCGGCGCGATACCGACCTGAATTGCAGAACGGCGACGCCGATGCGCGTGCATCGAACCTCGCCGTTTTTGCCTCGCGCGTGGCGTTACTTCGCGGGCGCGGGCGCGGCGGGAGCCGCAGGCTTCGGCGTCTTCTTGGCGGGGACGGCCGGGGTCGTGGCCGGCTTCTTCGCCGGGGTGCCGGGCGTGGCCGGCACGCCGCTGCCGCTACCGGTGACGGTCGCGTCCTTGAACAGCTCGGCCTTGCCCTTGTGGATCTGCTTGAAGCTCGCGTCCGAGATCACATAGAACCACTTGTCGAAGCGGGCCTGTAGCTGCTTGGCTCGCTTGGCGCCCTCGGGCTCCTCGGGGGGCGGACCGGAGGGATTGACCGTCTGATCGCTGGCCGGGTCGTAGGCGACGTCGACGAACATGAAGCGGTTGGCCTCCTTCTCGGCCTCGCCCTCGGGCTTGACCTCGGCGGGCTTGGCGGGGTCCTCGGTGCCGGCCGTCAGCGCGAGGCCGACGTCGAGCGTGATCTCGCCGAAGTACAGGGTGTAGACGACGCCGTCGCTGGTGAAGGCCTTGACCTCGCCCTCGTTGCCGAACAGGCGCCGGCCGTCGGGGGTGACGAAGAAGCCCTTGCTCTGCAGGGCCTGCAGCGTCAGCTGCTCGGGCCGCGGGCGCACGCCGACGATCTGCAGGCGGTCGACGCCGCTGAGGACCTGGCGGATCTTCTGGGCGTCGAGCTCCTTGCCGGGGATGCCGGGGGTCTCGGCGCCGAGGACCCAGGTGCCCTCCTTGCTGTCGGGCTTGCTCGGGTCGGGCTCGCGGCGGATCAGCAGCGGGTCGCGGGCGGTGACCTTGCCCTGCGTCTCGTCGACCTTGTAGCTGTCGCTGAGGAACGCGACGATCGCGTCCTGCTCAATTTTTAACAGGTCTTTTTCGACCCAGTCGATGAAGTTGGTCGAGATATCGACCTCGATCTTCGCCGCGTACACGCGCTTCTGATCGGGGAGGCGGACGTAGCGAAAGCCATCCTTCTCGTCGAGCTTCTTGCCGACGATGATGTCGACCAGCGCGGTGCCGGCCTGATCCTTGATCGTGACGCGTTGGCCCCTGCCCTTCGCGTTGGCGTCGGCCGGGTCCTCGACGCCGAACTGCGCGTGGTCCTCGGTGCGGTCGCTTCGCAGGACGTCCTTCTTGACGTCGATGAACGAGGCGGCGGCCTTGCCCATGCGCTCGGTGCCGTCGGCGGGGTAGTCGTTGTGACTCGGGATCACCCAGCGGCCGGCCTTTTGCTCGACCTTGAAGTTGGTGACGCGCGCGGCAGTATCGTCCCAGCCGGTGACCTCGAGGCTGGTGGCCTGGGCCGGGTCGCTAAAGTTCGGGAACAGCGGCGTTCCGGTGTCCTCGAACGCCACCGTGGCGATCTCGATGGGTCGCATCGAGATCGCGAGGCCGAGCGAGCCCAGGGCGATGACAACGTAGAGGATCGTCGTGCGGTTCATCGGGCACCTCGCTTGCGGGAGCTGGGGATGGCGTCTTGTTCGCGCTTGCGCTTGCGCAGGAAGATGGAGATGCCGAGCAAGATCGCCGGGATCGGCGGGATGAGGACGGCGACCACGCGGATCCAGTCCTCGACCTGACGCACGGCGCCGAGGTGCTCGGACTCGGTGCGCTCCATCGCCCGGACCTTGTCGCGCATGATCTGCTCGCGCTTGGCGTTGAGGCGCCGATTCTCGGCCTCCTCGGCGCTCTTGAGCAGGACGGCCTTGGTCGTCTCGTCGAGGCTGGCGTCCTCGTTGATCTTCTTGACGGCGGCGTCGAGCGCCTCCTGGGCGGCCTTGATGTCGGCCTCGGCCTTGGCGCTGGCGGCCGCGATCTCGTCGTTGCGCTTGTCGCTGGCGTTCTTGGTCAGCTCGTCGACCTTGTCGAGGCGGCGGTACTTGGACTTGCGGCCGCGCAGCTCGACCAGGCCGGCGTCGCCCGAGAGCGCGTCGATGGCGTTGAGCAAAAAGGTGACGTTGTCGAAGCGGATGTCGTCGACGCCGTCGCCGTCGAGGTCGCCGCCGCGCTCGTTGAGCACGAAGAACTGGTCGCCGAACAGGTCGAGGTCGGCGATGACGACGACGTGCTTGCCCTTGGTCGCGCCCTCGCCGGACGCGGGGCCCGAGCTGATGTGGGCGGCGATCACCTGGTTCTCGGTGACCATCGAGCGCTGGCGCGGGAGCACGGGGCCTTGCAGGCCGAACAGCATGTGGCGCTCGACCATGTCGTCGAACTTGTTGTAGCCGCCGCGGGTGCCGGTCTTGAGCAACGGGACGAACTCT
>JAYUXQ010000843.1:0-3605 GCA_043752905.1 Nannocystis sp.
GCGAACTACCTCAACCGGGGGGAGCTCCTGCTCGGCCACCGCCACGAGGGCATCGACCTCAAGTCGGACTACGCCCGGGATACCCTGCGCTCGCTCGAGCGGGTGTGGCGACGACCGGTCTCGCTGCTGACGATCCTCGACGACAAGCCCAAGCGCATCCGCTTCGACGGCACGGAGATCTCCGTGTCCGATGAGCCGCAGGCGTTCCGGGTGTGATGCGCGAGGCCGTGGACAAGCGTTGGCTTGCTCACGGAATGTGGCCCTTGAGCCACATCGTCGCGGCGAACAGGCGCTACAGGGCCACGTGAGGCAGTATACGGCTCGCTGTACGCGCAAATTGCGCTGCGAGGCACGCGGTCGAGGTCCATGACACGGCCGCGAAATCGCTGTGCAGCACGGCCGGTGCGACGCCCGGGCGTGCTAAGGTCTGACCGTGCGTTTGATCGCGTGGGCATCCACCGACGTAGGCCGTGTTCGCATGGCGAACGAGGACAGCTTCCTCGTCGACGCCTCACTCGGGCTTTACCTGGTCGCCGATGGCATGGGTGGCCACGCCGGAGGCGCCCACGCCAGCGCGATGTGTGCCGACGTCGTGAACAAGGTGGTGCGTCGCGGCATGGCCCGGCTGGTGGGCATGCCCCAGCAGACCTGGAACGACGCGATCACCGAGATCCTTCAGGCGAGCGCGAGCGAGGCGTCCGCCCGCATCTACGACCAGGCCCAGCTCGACCGCTCGCTGCACGGCATGGGTACCACCCTGACGGGCATCTTGTTCCACGGGGACCGCGGCTACATCATGCACGTCGGCGACTCGCGGGCGTATGTCCTGCGCGGCGGCACTGCGCGGCAGCTGACCAGCGATCACTCGTGGCTCAACGAGCAGATCCAGGCCGGCCTGCTGACGGAGGAGGAGGCGCAGGACAGCGACCTCAAGCACATCATCACGCGCAGCGTCGGCTTCGAGCGCGTGGTCGAGGCCGACATCGTGCCGGTCAACGTCAGCATGGGCGACGTCTACCTGCTGTGCTCCGACGGCTTCGCCAACTACGTCTCGGCCGACGAGCTCGCCACGCTCGCGCGCGACAACCTGTACTCCGAGCTGCCGCAGATCTGCACCGAGCTCGCGCTCAACCGCGGCGGCGACGACAACATCACCGTCGTCGTCGTCCTCGCGTGTAACGACCACGACGAGCGCCAGGCCGTGCGCCAGCTCAGCAAGACCGCCTCCGACACGCTGCCCTCGTTGTCCTGATCGTTCTTGATCGTTCTTGATCGTTCCGTAATCGCGGCCGGTCGTGCTATCACGCGGCCGGGGAGAGAGACGGCCGAGGGGGACAAGGCGACCGCGGTGGGTGCTCACTGCTTCGGCATGAGCGGCCCATCGAGGAAAGTCCGGGCTCCACAGGGCAGGGTGCTGGCGCAGGCCAGTCGGGGTGACTCGAAGGAAAGTGCCACAGAAAACAGACCGCCCACGTCCGCGTGGGTAAGGGTGAAAAGGTGCGGTAAGAGCGCACCGGGGACCTGGCGACAGGGACCGCAAGGTAAACCCCACCCGGAGCAAGGCCGAACAGAGGCGGGAGTCACCTGTCCGCAAGGACAGGCCTCCAGGGGCGGCCCGCTCCGCCTCGGGTAGCGCCGCTGAGATGAATGGTCGCCACCCGGCGAAGGCAACGACGCCGGGGACAGAACCCGGCTTACGACCCCGCTCGACCGTCTCTCTTCCCACCTTTGCGCGTCGTGTCGCGCACGTACGAAGGCCCCGCCGACGACCGGAGTCGCGGGCGAGGCCGATGCTTCGGGCTTGCGAGCGCCTAGAACTCGGGCACGCCGGGGATGACATCCTCGGCGGGCTTGGGCTTGTTGTCGGCCTCGAACTTGTCCTGGTCCTCCGGGAAGTGGCCGGACCAGTAGAGGAGTCGGCCGCACGACTCGCAGGGCAGGATCTCCTTGCCCTTGAGCAGACGCGTGTAGAGGATGTGGGGGATCATCATCTTGCACGCGGTGCAGCGCTCGCGGTGGGCGGGCACGAAGGCCATGCCGCCGAGGCGCTTGCGGATGCGCTCGTAGTTGGCGAGGATCTCCTTGTCGATCGCCGACACCGACTTGGTGCGCAGCTTTCGAGCCTTGGCGATGCTCTCCTCGAGCTGGGTCTGCTCCTCGGCGAGGCGCCCCTTCTCGGCGTCTCCCGAGGCACGCAGCGCGCTCAGGTGCGCCTCCATCTTGGCGATCTGCTGCTCCGTCCGGGTGACGGCCTCCTGCAGCTTCGAGATCTCGCCCGTGCGCGTGGTGACCATGCGCCGGGTGGTCTCCAGCTCCCGCTGTTGCGCGTTGAGCTCGCGCGCCGTCTTGATCTGCCCCAGCTTGGCCTTGCTGTTGCGGATCTGGTCCTCCTCGTCGTGGAGCTGGGTCTCCTGGCGCGACTGGAAGTTCTTCGTCTCCTCAAGCTTCGCTCGCTCCGCCACCAGCAGCTGCTCGAGCTTCTGCAGATCGCTGTCGAGGCCGCTGATGCGGGCCGGGATGCCCCCTAACTTGCGCTCGAGACTCGTGAGACGGCCGTCCTGGCGCTGGAGCGTACGGAGGGCTGGGATCTGGGGGTGGATATCTGTCATGGGGGTACGGGGGTGGGCCCACCTGGGTTTGAACCAGGGACCAACCGGTTATGAGCCGGCCGCTCTGACCGACTGAGCTATGGGCCCCGTCGACTTGGGTCGATGTGGGCCTCACGATAGGTAGCCTTGCGCAGCGCGTCAAACTGCGTGACGCGCGCGGGTGGACCGCGGGGCCACGGTAGCCGCGGCCGCGGCCCCGCCGCTGTCCCGGTTCGTCGCATGTGCAAGCGAAGCCCGGTTTGGCCAGCGTGCCGCGAATGGGCACAGGCGCCGCCGGTCGCATGGCCGAACCCACGGCGAGACTGGCGGCCCGCGGCGCCCACGTCGCCGCGCAAGAATTTTTCGCGGGAGATCGCCTCGAGGGCCCGACGACTGACATGTCCTTCGAGACAGCTGCCACCTTGCCGAAGAGACAGGTCCTCCCGGGCCCGCGGCCGGGTGTCAGCTCACGCGACCTGTGGCGCTTATGCGCGCGTCGCGCCAGGCCGCTTGCCAGCGCCAGCGGTCTCTGGTCAGCTGCGGGGATGCGTATTTCGACCCGGGATCAGCGATGGATGCAGGGACTTGCCCTCGTGGCGACAGCGGGGATGTTCGGGTGCGGTGACGCCGGCACCGGGGCCTCCGCGAGCGAGAGCGCGGGCACCAGCGCCGGGACCGTGAGCGCGACCGACAGCACCGTCACCGCGGGCACGGATGTCAGCGCCACCACGCCGACGACCAGCGGTGATGCGCCGACGACCAGCGGCGCGTCGCAGGGGCAGACGCAGAGCACGGGCCAGGCGAGCGAGGCGACCAGCTCGACGACGACGACGACGGCAGCGACGGCGACGGACGGCACGGGGACGACGGGCCAGGCGAGCGACCCGAGCACGGGCAGCAGTGGTGCCGTGAGCGCGAGCAGCAGCGGCGGCGCGGGCGAGACGACGGGAGGTGGTCCCAAGCTCGACATCGGTAAGCCGATGTGTCCGCCGGACGCCCAGGCGACGACCTTCGACT
>JAYUXQ010000844.1:0-3602 GCA_043752905.1 Nannocystis sp.
GGTCCGTGAGCGCGTAGGTGGGCAGGTGCAGGGTCGTGCCGAGCAGCGCGGCCGGGAGCAGCAGGCCCAGGCTGGCGGCGCTGCGGGCCGCGTAGCGGAGGCTGCCGGCGAGGCTGAAGTCGGACGGCGCGTAGTGTTCGGGCGACATACCGAGGGCCGCGAGGTCGCTCTCGTAGCGCTCGATGTGGTCCTGGATCGTGCGCACCGCGGCCGGGTCCGCGTCGCGCAGGCGGTTGTAGCCGGCGACCATGCGGCGCCGCAGGTCGAAGCGTTCGGCCAGCGTCCACGGGGCGTCGCTCGTCGCGGCGAAGATCCGGCTGACGCGATCGACGAGCGCGAGCGCCTCGGCCTGGTCGGCCTGCAGGGTCACGTCGCCGAGGGCCTGCTGGATCCGTGCGGTCAGGGCATGGACCGCCTGCGGCGAGGGCTCGTCCGGGTCGGCGTCACTGAGGAAGGTGGACAGGCCGATCGGGGGCCCGTAGACCACGAGGGCGTCGCTGCGAAACTTCGACTTCTCGACGTAATACAGGCCGGCGGGGACGATCTGGAGGTCCGCGAGCCGGGTGCCGAGCGCGATGCGGGCGGCGCCGGTCTTGAGCGGCTTGAGCTGCGGGTCGCTGTGCGAGGTGCCCTCGGGGAAGATCGCCACGCCCTGGCCCCGCAGCAGCAGCTCGCGGGCCGTTTCAAAGGTGTCGTGATTGTCGACGGGCTCGCCGTGCCCTGACGTTTGGCCCGGCTCCCGATCTTGCTTGCGATAGACGGGGATCGAGTCGAAGGCGCGGACCAGGAAGCCGACCACCGGCATCGTGAACAGGGGGGCCTTGGCCAGGAAAGACACCGGTCGCGGCGCGAGGCACAGCAGGAAGATCGGGTCGATCAGCGCGTTGGGGTGGTTGAGGACGAAGATCACCGGCCCGGTCGCGGGGACCCGCTCGGCGCCGACGACCTCGATCCGGCGAAAGAACACCCGCAAAGTGACAGCGAAGATCCGACGGACGACCGTGCGCACCATCGACGCAGTATACTCGCCACCATGGTGCCCCCGGCGGAGGATCTGCGCGTCCACTGGACCCTCGACCCGCAGGTCGTGTTCCTCAACCATGGGTCGTTCGGCGCGTGCCCGCGGTCGGTGCTCGCCGAGCAGGACCGCCTGCGCGCGCAGGTCGAACGTGAGCCGGTGCAGTTCTTCATGCACGCGCTCGGGCCGCTGCTCGACGCCGCGCGCGAGGAGGTCGCGGCCTTCGTCGGCGCGCGGCCAGAGGACCTCGTGTTCGTGCGCAACGCGACGGCCGGGGTCAACGCCGTGCTGGCCGCGCTGCCGATCGCGGCGGGCGACGAGCTGCTGACCACCGATCACGTGTACGGGGCGTGTCGCAACGCGCTCGGGCACCTGTGCCAGCGCACCGGGGCTCGCCTGGTGGTGGCGCCCGTGCCCTTTCCGATCTCGGGGCCCGACGAGGTGATCGCGGCGATCCTCGCCGCGGTGACGCCGAGGACCCGCCTCGCGCTGATCGACCACATCACGAGCCCGACCGGGCTGGTGTTCCCGATCGCCGAGATCGTCGCGGCCCTGCACGCGCGAGGCGTCGACACGCTGGTCGACGGTGCGCACGGGCCCGGCATGGTCGCGCTGGATCTCGAGGCTCTCGGCGCGGCGTATTACACCGGCAATTTTCACAAGTGGTGCTGCGCGCCCAAGGGGGCCGCGATGCTGCATGTCCGCCGCGACCGCCAGGAGAACCTGCACCCGTCGGTGATCAGCCACGGCTACACCTCGGCGAGCGGCCGCTCGCCGTTGTGGGAGGAGTTCGACTGGACCGGCACCGACGACCCGACCTCGTGGCTGTGCGTGCCGGTGGCGATCCGCTGGCTCGGGCAGCTGCTGCCTGGCGGCTGGCCCGAGCTGCGCGCGAGGAACCACGCGACGCTGCTAGCCGGTCGCGACTGCATCGCCGCGGCGCTGGAGATCCCGGCGCCCGCACCCGACGACATGCTCGGCAACCTCGCCGCCCTGCCCTTGCCGCCGGGTCGCCACGCGCCGACCTCCGCGTTCCACAACGACCCGCTGCAGCGCGCGCTGTTCGACCGCCACCACATCGAGGTCCCGGTGCCACCGTGGCCGGCGCCGCCGCGGCGGTTGATCCGGATCTCGGCGCAGGTCTACAACGGCGCGGCCGACTACGAGGCGCTCGCGCGGGCGCTGCGGGTCGAGCTCAGGGGTTGACCTCGACGATGCGCGGCGTGAGCCACAGGCCGCGGTTGCCGGTGCCCGTGCTCAGCGAGGTCACCACGAGGACGACGCCCCGTCCTGATCGACGCGGATGGTGGCGCCCGGCATCGTCCGTCCGGTGTAGGTCCCGGTGATCGTGGTGTTGGCGCCGAACTCGGGCGCCAGCGCGAGGACCTCGAGCACCGACTGGTTCGCATACATCCCTGGCGGGTGGTAGCCAGCCCACCTCGTCGCGGGATGTTGACCGTCGGTGCTGCAATCGATCTGCCCCGTCATCGGCCCCTCGGCGAGCCACGTCGTGGTCGGGAACCAGCACTCGATCCAGAGGTCGTGCCACCCGCACCGCACGCGGCTGATGTTGCGATGCGTGACATCGCGGGGGAGTCGGTGGTGATGGTCGTTGTCGCGTGCTGGCCTTTGGGGCATGTCCCGAAGGCCAGCATCGTTCACGTCGCCCGGTCGGAGGCGTCGCGGCCGCGACGCCCCATCGCCCGGCCGGGAGGCGGCCCCTATTCGACCACGCGGACCTTGCTGCTGGCGCTGTGCCCGAACAGCTCCGGCATGTACATCGCCTCGGCGTGGATCGGCGGCAGCTGGAACTCGCCGATCGTGGTCGCCCGCGCGGTGTAGCTGTACGTGTAGACGCCCGCGGGCAAGTGGTTGGCGAACAGGAGCATGCGGTCGTCACGCATCTCGGTGTGCGAGAAGCTCCACCAGGGGCGCCACCACCACCAGCCGCGCTCGAGAGCCGCCCAGGGGAGGTCGCCGCCGTGGTCGACCGACTGTTTGACCACGCCGCCGTCGACCTCTCGCAGGGTCGTGGCGAAGCGGGCGTTTTGGCCCTCGAAGCCGGCGGGGAGCGGGTCGTCGACGACGACGAAGTTGGCGCGGTCCTTGGCGACCAGCGTCAGGTTGATGCGGACGAGCGACCCGGCCTTGACCTCGTAGGTGCCGTCGGGGAGGCGCTTGACGGACTCGGGGTCGGGCTTGTCGACGCCCTGGGCGAGTGGTTCGTAGCTGCGGTAGACGGTGAAGCCCTGCTCCTGCGCCTTCATGTTGAAGTCGGCGGGGGCGTAGCGCAGGCCGAGGCGGTAGTAGAGCTTGCCGGGGCCGTCCTTGGCGAGCAGGACCTCCTTCGGGTCGTCCTTCAT
The DNA here is from genome assembly GCA_043752905.1 of Nannocystis sp. Lineage (GTDB taxonomy): Bacteria > Myxococcota_A > Polyangia > Nannocystales > Nannocystaceae > Nannocystis. The sequence continues at coordinate 3,382 of JAYUXQ010000844.1, forward strand.
CAGCCGGGCCATCGGCACGTGTTGCTCGACGACGGCCATGCTGCGGCCCTTGAACGTCTGCTCGCCGGCGAAGGTGGTGTCGAGCCAGATGCGGGCGACGTAGTCGGGCACCTCCTTCTCGACGGTGGTGAAGTAGCGGCTGGCGGCGAGCAGGGCCCAGGCGTTGGCGTGGGTGGTGCCCCAGCGGCCGCCCTTTTGCGGGTCGCGGTCGTCCATGATGC
>JAYUXQ010000845.1:0-3601 GCA_043752905.1 Nannocystis sp.
TCCGCAGCGTCGCGTGCAACCTCGCGATCGACCCGCGCAGATCCCAGCCGCCACGCGCCCGATCGCCGGCGCGGTTGCTGACGCAGCGCAGCTGCACCACCGGCACCCCGAGCTGCGCGCACACCTGAAACACCGCGGCGCCCTCCATGCTCTCGACCGCCGCGCCGCTGCGGCCCGCGATCGCCAGCGCCAGCGCATCGTGCCCCGAGCAACCGGACACCGTCGCGCCGCGCACCACCGGGACACCGAGCACCGCCGCCACCGCCGCCGTGCGCTCCACGTCGCCGGCGAACGGCCCGATATCACCGAGCCCCATCGTCGCGAGATCGAGGAAACCATCTGCGAGCGCGACGCCCTCGTCCGCGAGCATCTCCTCGCCGACGACGCACAGCGCCCCGACGTCGAGGCCGCTCCCGGCATACGCCCCACACACGCCGATCAGCAGCAGCCACGACGGGCGGCGCGTCAGCAGCAGCTGCGTCGTGTGCATCGCCGCCGCGACCTTGCCGACGCCGACGATCGCATCCGCGAGGCCCCCGCTCTCGAGCGGGGCGGCGCACACGATGCAAGGCCGCGCCAGCATCGGATCAAGATAGGATCCTTCACCGGCCTGCGCGAACTATTTGTCCGTGTGTGCGGCGCCCTGGCGCACGCGGAGGAGTTTCTTGCACAGCCGGCCAACACGCGCGCCGGGCGACACCTGTCAACTCGTTCGCTGTCAACAACTTATTAGACGACTGAGCAAATTATTCCTGCGACCACCCTGCGATCTACAGAGCGCCCGCCACGGCCACGTACACGCCCATGCAGACTATGATCTGTCCCAAAGTTCAGATCACTGGCAGACCGCGAAAACTCGTGCACGCCCTGCTGGCTCGCGCACGGACGCGAAAACCCGGCTTGTGCTGTGGAGCCCCCGTGCGATAGAGAGTCAGGCGCTGGCCATACGCTGGCCTGCGGCGCCGAGGCGTCGCGGTCTCACGCAGAGCGATCGACCATGAATCACCGCAACACCGCCGCATTCTTCCGCGTCGAGGGCATCGTGCTCGGCCGCGGAGTGCTGGCCGCGTCGGCGTACATCGCCGCGAACGCCAAGAAGTTCGGCGAGCGGGCGCTACGCCTCGGGCTCGTCGCCCTCGCCGCCCCTATCCACTCCCTGCTCGGCCAGACCGACCGCGCGCTGGCCCACCGCCTCGTGCACCTGGCATTTCGTGGCATGAGCGAGGACCGCGTCGCCATCCTCGCGGAGGAGTACGCCGAGGACATTTTGAAGGACAAGATCCTCGATCAGGGCGTCGAACTGATGAAGCGCGCGCACGCCGAGGGCCACCGCGTCGTCCTGCTCTCGGAGAGCATCGACTCGATCATGACGCCGCTGTCGAAGCACCTGCGCCACTACGACGAACTCCTGTGCAACCACCTCGAGTTCCGCGACGGCGAAGCCACTGGCCGCCTGCAGGGGCCGATCATCGGCGCCGCCTCGGGTGGTCGCTGGTTGCAGCAGTACGCGGCCGAGCACGCCATCGACCTCGCGCACAGCGCCGCCTACGGCTCGCACGGCCCCGACATGCTGCTGCTCGCCGGCGTCGGCAAGCCCTGCGCCGTCAACCCGGACTTCGTCCTGCGCCGCAGCGCCCGCGACGCCGACTGGCCGATCATCGAATACCGCGGTTGAAATAATTTGCCCGCAGCAGCCCACCGGAGGACCCCCATGCAACCCGCCCTCTCGATCCACCAGACCTTTGCCGGACGCAACGTCCTGTTGACGGGCGCATCCGGCTTTCTCGGCAAGGTCTGGCTGGCGATGGTGCTGCATCGCGTCCCGACGATCGGCAAGATCTACGTGCTGCTGCGCCCGAAGGCGCTGCGCTCCGCGCTCGACCGCTTCGAGCGCATGGTCGCCACCTCGCCCGCGTTCAAGCCGCTGCACGAGCTGCATGGCGCCACCATGGCCGAGTTCGTCGCCGCCCGCGTCGAGGTCGTCGAGGGCGACGTCTCGCTGCCCGACTTCGGCATCCAGGACAGTGAGCAAAGCGCCCGCCTGCACCGCGACCTCGACCTCATCGTCAACTGCGCCGGCCTCGTCGACTTCGATCCGGATCTCCGCGAGGCCCTGAGCACCAACGTCGACGGGGCCCGCAACGCCGCCGCCTTCACCGCCCGGTGCGCCCGCGCCCGCCTGCTGCACGTCTCGACCTGCTACGTCACCGGCCTGCGCCAGGGCACCGTCGAGGAGACCCTCGACCCCGACTACGCGCCCTCGGGTGACCCCTTCGACGCCGAGGCCGAGTCGGCCGACGTCAACGCCGCCGTCGAGCTGATCATCGCCGCCCACGAGTCGCCGGACGCCGAGGCCGCCGCGCTCGCCGAGACCCTCACGCAGATGCGTGACAAGGGCCAGGACCCTGGCAACGCGATGCTGCTACGCAACGTGCTTCGTCGCGTAAAACGCCAGCGCCTCAAGGACGACCTGATCACCGAGGGCCAGCGCCGCGCCAAGCAGTTCGGCTGGCACAACATCTACACGTACAGCAAGAGCATGGCCGAGGCCGTCATCGCCGGCATTTTGCCCGCCGATCGGTGGAGCATGTTCCGCCCGGCGATCGTCGAGAGCGCGCTCGAGTACCCCTTCCCCGGCTGGAATCAGGGCTTCAACACCTGCACCCCGCTGATCTACCTCCTGGGCGGGTGGTTCCGACACCTCCCGGCGCGCATCGGCAACCCCTTCGACGTCATCCCCGTCGACTATGTCTGTCGCGGCCTCGTCGTCGCCGGCGCCGCGCTGCTGCTCGGCCGCCACGCGCCCGTGTACCAGTGCGGCAGCTCGGACCGCAACCTCCTCACGATCGACCGCGCGATCGAGCTGACCGCGCTGGCCCACCGCAAGCACCTGCGCTACCACGGCGACACCGCGCTCGAGCGGGTCGTGCTGTCGCGCTGGGACGCGATCACCACCGACATCGATCACCTGATGTCCGTGCCCAACATCCGCAGCGCCGCCGAGGGCATCCGCGACTGGCTGCGCGACGTCAAGGCGCCCAAGTTCATGCGCAAGCAGCTCGACGAGTGGGCCGACAAGACCGACGACGCCCTCGACACCGTCGAGACCATCGACAAGATGGTCGACCTCTACCAGCCCTTCGTCCACGACAACCACTACATCTTCGCCTCGCAGGCGCTGTTCACCGCCGAGATCGTCGAGGAGCAGTTTCGCTGCGACCCGCGCAGCATCAACTGGCGCAGCTACTGGATCGACATCCACGTGCCCGGCCTGCGCAAGTGGTGCTTCCCGCTGTTCGAGAACAAGACGCCCCCCGGCTACACCCCGCCCCACCCGTTCAAGCTGCCGCGCACCGGCACACCCGCCACCCCACCCGCCCCGCCAGCCGAGCCCACCCGCCTCGAGCCCCGCGCCGTGCATTTGGAGTCCGGTCGCAGCCCCGTCGCTGCCTCATTGTCATCTTCATCATCTTCATCATCTTCATCATCTTCATCATCCTCATCATCTTCATCATCCTCCATCACGTCGTCCTCGTCCGCCTCACGCGCGGAGGTCCTGTAATGGCCATCTTCCTCACCGGCGCGACCGGCTACATCGGCT
>JAYUXQ010000846.1:0-3600 GCA_043752905.1 Nannocystis sp.
GCCGGTGGAGTCGACCTCCATGCCCATCGCCTGGCACAGCGACGTCAGCATTGGTTGATGCGGCTGGCCGACGAAGCCGCCGGGGTTCCAGTCCTTGATGAGCGGGTGCGGGGTCGTCTCGGGGAAGCGGAGGTACCGCCCGCTCTTGAACTTCTTGGCTCCGCCGCCGAGCAGCACCGCCGGCCATTGATTATGTCCGTGGCCGCCGTCGGCGAGCTCGGAGACCCACACGATGATCGTGTTGTCGTACACCGAGCCGTCGCCCTCGGGGATCTGCTTGAGGCGCTCGGCGAACTTCGCCAGCGTCTCCGCGAGCACCCGCTCCGCGTTGGTGACGACCTGCTGCTTCTCGACCGGCGCGTCGAGGCCCGACTGGTGCGCGTAGTCGTGGTGATAATCGCCGACCCCATTGATCATGTCCATCGGCGGGATCCACGAGAAGATCGTGGCCACGCGCGAGACCTGGCACGAGAACGCCGCCGCCACCAGCTCGACGAAGCTGTCGCGCTTGTATGCGAAGCGGTCGCCGGTCCACTCGGCGTACGGCAGGTCCATGATCTCCGGCTGCGTGCACTCGAGGTTTTGTAGTGTTTCGATGCGCTTGTGCAGGTCGGAGATCAGGTCGCGGTGGCTCTCGAGCTTCGCACGGTCGGCGCCCGACAGCCTCGGCGCCATCTGCTCGTACTGCGCCCGCACCTGCTCGACGACCCCGAGCCGCGCCGCGCGGACCGGGTCGTTCATGTCGTCCTTGGCGCCAAACAGCGCGTCGAAGGCCTTCTTGGGCTCCACCTCCAACGGCACCTTGACCGCGGTGCCCTGCGTGTCTGTCCCATAGGACAGCTGATGGAAGGTCCCGCCCCAGTTGGCGATCCCGTACTCGAGCGAGGTCAGGTCGGTGAGCGCGACATCTTGCGCGCGCAGGTGCTCCTTGATCTTTTGATCGATCGACGCGACCGAGGCGAGTGACTTGACGCCGTCGTAGGTCTCGCGCGCGAACTGGCCGGTCAACGAGGCGCACCAGCCCTTGGCGTGGCCGTCGCCGTACGGGTCGGCCATCGCGCTGAGCAGCGCGAGGCCGTCGAGCACGATCATCTCGTTGCGGTACGGGTACAGCGGCCGCAAGATCTCGCTGAACTGGTCCTCGGGGAGGTCCTTGAGGTCGAACTCGTACTCGGCCTGCTCGGACTCCGGCGAGTCGGGCCGGCGCATGCGCCAGTTGGGATAAAACGTCCCGTGCTCGGCGAAGAAGAACAGGATCCGCGGCGGAGGGGCCTCGGCGTCCGCCTGCGCGCCGCGTAGCAGCGACGGCAAAAACAGCGAGCCGGTGCCCAGGCCCATGGCCTGCAGGAAGCGGCGGCGGTCGAAGCGGGGGCGGGGCTGGGTGGGATTACGCGTGGGAGTATTCATGGCGCCACCTCGTAACTGGCGAAGCGCGGGTGGGTGGCGATCGCCACCTGCAGCTCGCGCAGGTTGAGCTCGGCCGTCGAGAACGCGTCGGCGACCTCGCTGGCCATGTCGGGGACCAACTGCGGCCCGCCGAGGCTGTAGATCATCCACTTGCGGCTAAAGCAGTTCTGCGCCAGCGGGTCGGCCACCAGGCCGGCCATGAACTCGGTCGCGTCGGCGTAGCTCAGGCCGTTGATCGCGCCCGACGAGTCGACCGGAAGGCCCTGGTCGAGCTCGCGGAAGCGGCCCATCGTGTCGTAGTGCTCGAACGCGAAGCCGACCGGGTTGATCATCTTGTGGCACGCGTTGCACTGGTCGGCCTTGGTCAGCTCCTCGTAGACCTGACGGTTGGTCATGCCCGGCATCGGCTTGGGCGAACCCATCGCCTCCGCGATCGGTGGCGGTGAGCCGACGTTGGTGCACAGCAAGTTCTGCAGCACGAAGTTGCCGCGCTTGACCGGCGAGGGGTTGAGCGGGTGACCGTGACCCGCGAGGAACGCCGGCTGCGTCAGCATGCCCGCGCGCTGCGTCGGGTCGAGCTCGACCTCCGCCCACATGTCCGGGCCCGGCCCCGCGACCCCGTACAGGCCCGCGAGGCGGTCGTTCACGAAGGTGCGCGGGCTCTGCAGCAGGTCGCCGAAGCTGCCCTCGCCGTGGCCCAGCACGTCGCGGACGAAGCGCTCGAACTCCTCGCGCAGCGCGCTGCGCGTCGCCTCGTCGTAGGTGTCCTCCTCGAGCTTGCTGACGAGGTCGACGCGCTCGAGCTCACCCCACTGGCGGAAGAAGTGGAGGAACGCGCGCTCGGCCCTGGGGTCGTCGAGCATGCGCCGGACCTCGACCTCGACCTGCGCCGGCGTGGCGAGCTGGCCGCCTGCGGCCGCGGCCAGCAGCGTCGCGTCGGGCATCGAGCTCCACAGGAAGTACGACAGGCGGGTGGCGAGCTGATAGCCGTCGAGCGGCGCCAGCGTGCCCGGGGTGCCGCCGGCCTCGTGCAGCTCGATGCGGTACAGGAACTGCGGCGCCTGCAACATCAGCTGGATCGTCGTCTCGACGCCGGCGGAGAAGTCGGTGTCGCCGGGCGGGCCGACGAAGAACACGCGAAAGGCCTCGACCTCCGCCGCGGTCAGCGGGCGCCGGAACGCCCGCGCGCCGAACTCGGTCACGAAGCGGACGCTACAGTTCGGGTCGGTCTCCGGCGTGCAGTCGATCAGCGCCGGCAAGTCCTGGACCGCGAGGTCGGCGACCTGCTCGGCCGCCGCGTTGTACTGCTCGATGTGCAGCTTGCTCGGGATCGCCGCCTCGCCGTTGTTGTCGAAACCCTCGCGGCGGTCGTCGACCGGCAGCCCGTAGACCGGCGGCTCGAGGTTCGGGAACAGGTCGGCGACCGTGTTGCGGTGCTCGAAGGCCGTCAGCCGGCGCAGCGGCACCTCGATGATCGTCGGCAGCGGCGGCTCGTCCCCGGTGTCCTCGCTGCCGCCCGAAGTGGTCGGCGTCGATGGATCTGCGCCGCTGCTGCCGTCCGGTCCCGGGCCACCCGTGGTGCCCGGTCCCGCCTGCGTCTGCGTCGTCGCCTCCGTCTCCGCGACCTCGTCCCCGCCGCCGCACGCCGGCGCGAGCAGCCCGAGCGCGAGCCCGAAGACACCCTCGATCCCAAGTCTGGGTCTATCCGCCATCATCACCTCGCCGCCATCGTAGGCCCCCTGCACGACGTTCCACAAGGGGCGCCAGCCCCCGCTGTCACTTTCACATCGGCTGCACTCCCGGACATGTCGGAAAGGACAGATCGTGCGCGCCGCGGGCCTCACGAGCGCGTGCACGGTCCCGTGTACGCGAGCGCGCCGTCCTTTGGCTCCCGACGCGTGAGGCCCTGCGACCACGCCCGTGCGCGCACCTCCGCGCATCTCGTCGCGGGCAACGACGTCCCGCGTGAGACCCACAGATCCTGCGCGCCCGCAGGTGTCCATGGCAGAGCAGAAGAGGAGGGCACGCCCTCGCCACGGACGGCGCCTTCGAGGAGGACGGCGGCGCGCTGCGCTTGCTGCCCGCGCCGACGCCGACACCCCAGCGTATGACGGCCGTGCTCGCGCAGGTCGACAAGGTCCTCGCCCCTGTCGACGAGGACGACGACCTCGAGGACCCGGCTCTGCGCGCCTG
>JAYUXQ010000847.1:0-8826 GCA_043752905.1 Nannocystis sp.
CGGATGCGCCGCTCGATCCAGTTGTTGACGAGCATGCCGGCGAAGAAGCTCGCGCCGGCCGCGGCCACGGTGTAGAGCCGCCATTGGTAGCGGTCCTGGGCCAGTCTCTGGGGATGAGTTTCATTCATGGTATGACCTCTTGCATTCTCCTTCTCAGGGCGTCCCAGGTTCCCCAGTATCCGCCATGCTCCACAATGCCGAGGGTGATCAGCTCCCGGAGGAAATCCAGCGCCTCCGCGTCCACGTTCCACGGGTCAGGCTGAGCACGCAGCACGTAGAGCGATCCCGACTGCCGGGGAAAGATCGGGGCATCGCTGAATTTCTTGAGATAGAACCCGACATCGTTGATCAGGTGAAGCGTCCATTCTCCCTGCACCTCGGGCCTGGCCTTCGAGATCAGGAATTCGACGAAGGGACCATCGACGAAGGTCTGGGTACCGACGCCGAATTTCCTTCCAAAGGGAAATGGGCATGGCTGGGGAGCAGAGAGCAGGTACCCGCCCACCAAGCCAAAGCCGATCCCCACGATGCCGGCGACGATCACGGGCAGGCTGCGCGTGGTCATCGCCTTGCTCCTTCGCGCGAGCGGCCGAGCAGGTAACCAACGCCGACGATGGCCGCGCCGATGCCAAGCGCACCGAGGGCCCACGGCAGCTGTTCGAGGGCGCGCCCGAAGCCGCTGGCTGCGTCGCCCAGACCTTTACCCACCCCGCCGATGCCAGCACCGACGTTGTCGACGAGCCCGAAGATCGAACGCATCGCGTCGCTCGGGACACCGAAGGGTAAGAGCGCTGGCAGCATCCGCTCGACCCAGGCCTGCCACGTGGCGTCGTCAGCGGCGACCTGCTTGGTCAACGTGTCGAGCTTGGCGGCCCACGTGGCCACCGGGTAGGCGCGCGCGATCAGGTCCGGAACGACGGGATCGACGCCGAGCAAGATCTCCGCGCGCATGCCCCACTCCCGCGGTGCAGCCATCACGAACTCCGCGGCGTACTTGCCCTGGGCACGTGTCAGCAGTTCCCCGACGAGCCAGCGCACCTCGCTGCGAGCGTCACGTCCGGCTGCCTCCCCGGCCTGCGCCTTCGTGGCACCGTACTTCATGGCGCTGGCGAGATAGTCGTCGTGCTTTTTCTTGATCTGCGTCCAGATATCCAGACGGCTCTTGCGGTAGTTCACGGTCTCCGGCGAGGTCTCCATGTCAAGGACGTTGGGATCACTCATGGGCTGGCCTCCTGTGCACACGGGGTATCCGCGTCATCGTCCGGCAGGCGATAGCGCAGTGGGCCCGAAGCGCGCTCCTCGGTCTCGTCGCCGTCCTCGTCGTCGTGAATCGCATCGAGTCTGCGCCGAGACGCAGCCGGATCCTCCCGGGATGGCGGGGAGCGTGCCGGGGTGGCGCGAGGCCGGGGCTGGCACGGCGGGCTTGTTTCGTCCGGTGCGGCCTTGTGCGCAATCTCGAGGTTTGCGGGGCGCGTCAACGCGGCCGCTGCGAGGGGGGCGAGCTCGGCCCGCACCAGCTTCATCAACGCATAATGGTTTCGGTCCAGCGCGCCGCGTACCTCGCCAAACCCCACACGAAGGCTCTCCTGGAGCTCCTCGAACGCCTGCGGAATTGTGGCGTGCTCGTCGGCGGCGTCGGGCTGCGCGGGCCGCTCGGCCTGCACCTCACGCAAAGCGGCGCGCAGCTCGTCGGCGTGGGCCCTGGCCTGGCTCACCAGCACATCGCGCAGGCGTGCGTCCTGGCGCTCCAGCAGCTCATGCATGCGAGCGTCCTGCCGCTCCAGCGCGGCGTCGAAGCGCTCGACAAGGGCGGTCAGATCACGGGCATGGGACTGCTCCATCTTTGCGAGCGCGTCGGTGACCGCCTGGCCCACGGCCTGAGTCACAACGTCGTCGAGGACACGGACGACGGAGGCCAACAGGGTGCCGAGCTGGGCCGGCTCGCCTGTGACGACACCGGTTACCTGTGGGTCTGCCGGCGGCACGGTCGCTTGCGCCGCGGGCCGCGGCGAGAAGTCGAGCTCGAGCTGCGGCTCGCTCGTTGGCGACTCGAGGCCCGAACACGGCGCCGTGATCGTCGCCGCCTCGTGGATCTTTGCAGCGGCAGGAGGCATCGTGACCTGCGGCGAGCTGGGCGGCGGCTGCGATGAGGCCGGGCTGTGGGGAGACTGGCGTGTGGGTGGTACGGTCCGAGCCCAGGGCTGGAGGGTCCGCGTGAAGACCAGTTCAATCTTCGCAGAGGGCGCCTGCGGTTCGGTCGGCGAGGCTGGAGCACTCGCCGTGCTGGTGGGCGGGGCATCTGGAGCACTCACCGTATTCGCAGCTGGCGCCGCGGCTGCACGCTCCGGCGCGGCGCGCTCGCTTGGCCGGCGCGCGCGCCAGGCCGCCGGGACCTCGGCCTCTGCGCTCGCGCTTGTGCTCGCGTCACGATCCCGGGCGGTGGCACGCGCCGCGAGCAGGCCATCGCATGCAGCGGAGCCGAAGTGACACAGGGTCTCGAACCATGGATTGAGTTCTGGCATGGTCGCTCCGTCAGGTCTTTCGTCGGGCCCCTCGCAGGCCGAGCGCGCTGCGCTCGGCCACCACGCAGTAGGTGCCGGGGTTGATGATCATGAGGGGGGCGCGGGGGGTCGCGTGCAGGCTGTAGCTCGCCGGCTGGCCGCCGCGCTGGCGGGTGATCTGCAGGCAGCCATAGGCGAGCACGAAGACGAGGACCTCGCCGGCCTCGATCATCTCGAGGCAGTATTCGCCACGGGCCATGACGAGGCCCTGAAGACGCGTGCGGCCGTCCTTGAGTGCACCGATGTCAAACTCCATCGCGGACCTCCCCGAGCGCGCGACGGCGCCGACGACTGATGATGATCGCCGCCACGATGCCGCTGACCGCGGCGCCGGCGACGATGGTGCCGACGATGCGCATCGGTGAGAGCGCGTCCCGGCCCTGCCGCGGCGGCGCGTCCTCATCGTCGGCTGTGTCGCCTTCGGTGGCGGCCTGCGCCGGGTTCTTGGCTGCGAGCGCCTTCTGGATCGCGTCCTCGGTCTCGGGGCCCCACTTGCCGTCGACGCCGACGGCGAGCGCGGTCTGTGCCTGCTTGAGCGCGTCGGTGGCCGCCGCGCCCCACGGCGCCGCGACGTCGCCCTGGTAGTGGCCGAGCTCGCGCAAGGCCTCGAGACGCTGACGCGTCTGGAGCAGGGACACCTTGTCGCCGACCATGCGCTCCACATAGCCCGTGGGGTTGAGGAGGCCCTCGGGCGGTGGGTCGTCCCGGTACCAGCGCGAGTTGGCCTTGCGCGTGGCCTCGGCCTTGTAGGTCTCCAGGTGCAGCATGCCGTAGCCGCCGACGATGCGGCCGAGCTTGTCGCCCTTGCGGACGCGCTGCGCCGTGATCAGGCCGAACTCCTTGTGCGACCCGGCGATGACTCCCCCGAGCACCACGAACAGGCCCGAGTCGGTCTGTAAAAAGATGGCCTTGGTGCCGTCGGTCCAGCCCCGGTCCAGGCCGGCGAGGATGCCGTCCTCGGGCGCGATGACCAGGCTGTCATGCGGCGCGCCGGTCAAGTCGACGCCGGCATGCCAGCGCTCGCACGCCGCCACGGCGCACCCTGCGGGGCGACCGCCGCCGAAGCTCCACGTTGCGAACTTCGGCGTGACCGTCGGGAGCGGCCAGGCCGGCTTATCGCCGCCTGCCGCCATCGGCACCTGCTCCCAGGAGGGTGTGCGCGCCATGGTCAGTGCCCCGGAGTCCAGCCCACGCCGGATGGCTTGCGCTTGCTGCCGCTGGGTTGCTGACGCGCACGCACCATCGCCTCCAGCTCGGCCGCGGGTTGCTCGGCCAGGCGGCCCATGAAAGCTGCCTCACGCGCCATTCGGCCGAGCATGTGCTCGCGCAGCATGGTGTCGACGGTCGCCCGCGAAGCACCCGCGGCGACCGTCAGCTCGGCTGCGCGGATCATGTTCACGACACTCACCACGCTGTCGAGTGCGAGCGCGACATACGGCCTCTCATCGGTGTCCCGAATGTCCGCACCCAGCTCGCCGAGCAACCCTCGTAGTTTATGCATCAGTTGTTCCACGTCCATTGTCCTCACCCTCCCTCATCCGTGTTGATCGACCCCTCGACCCGGGCGACGGCCCCGCGGTCACCGTGTTTTTCCCACTGGATCGAAGATGCCCACTGCGGATCGGCGCGTCCCTCAAACTGTGCTTGCAGCGACTCCTCGACGATGTTGACCGCGGCCTCGAAAGTGTTGGCGCCCGGCATCGGGTTGTCCTGCATCTGTCGGTAGGCGTCGTCGCCGACGATCGCGCGGGCCCTCGCCTCGATGTCCTCCCGGGTCAACAGCTCGGGCAGGCCCGACCGGGTGCGAAAGATGTAGAATTCGGGCTCACGAGATGGCCGTCCGGCCAGGGTCGAGGCGGCCCACCGGGGATCGGCGCGTCCCTCGAACTTTGCGTCCATGGCGAGCTCGACCGCGCCGACGGCCGAGCTGAAGAGGTCCGCTCCAGGCATGGGGTTTCGCTCGGCCTCGTCGTAGGTAACGTCGCCGACGGCCGCGCGCGCCCTCGCCTCGATGTCCGCGCGGGTCAGCAGCTCCGGTCGCCCGGACTTCGTTCGGAAGATGTAATAGGTGGGCATCGTCGATTTTGATTGGACCTGGGTGGCCTCGGCGAACCGTTCGCGCAGTTGTTCATGCGTCGGCTTCACGCCGCTCATCGTCGCGCGCGCGAGTTCCGCCCCGAGATGCTTTACATTCGTGACCGTCGCGGCGGGCGGCGGGCGCATCGGCTCGTCGCTACGCCCCCCGCGGGGTCCGGGCGTGCCGGTGATGCCGTCGATCGCGGCCCTGTCCGCGGGCAGGACCGGCAGGTGCGGCGGCGTGACGGCGATGACCATCTGGCCCTCGCCACAGCTCCTGGCGATCTCGGCGGCCGCGGTGCTGATGCGCGTGAGGGCCTCGTGCATGCGTCGCACCGCGTCGACGCTGCGACCCTCGGTCAGGGCGCGCCGGGCGGTGTCGTGGAACGCCTTGGCCTGCGTGAACGCGATGGTGGCCCGCGCCTTGACGTCGCCCTGGCACAGCGGCGCGTCCAACATCACCGCGGCCCAGTAGAGCAGCGTCCGCACGTCTTGAAGGGTCCGCGGCGCCCGCTCGAGGTCGTCATGGAAGGTCCCGAGCTTGCCGTAGAGGTCGACGAAGAATTGCTCGGGGCGGTCGGCCCGGTGCATCGTGTCACCGGAGGCCAGACGACCGCTCGGGTCCTCGACCCGCACCTCGTCGGTGTCCTCGTCGAGCTCACCCACGCGAACACGAATGCGACGGAGCACTTCCCGCTCGCCCTGATGCACGCGCTGGAGGACGAAGTCGCCGGCGTTGTCGTCGTCGTGAAAGATCGCCTCCGCGGGCAGGCGCAACGAGCCGGGCCGACCGGCAACCTGATCACGCGCGAGCACCTCGAAGACCGCGGCCCACAGGTCGCGCATGATCTGCCGGACCGAGGTTGGCTCGGCCCCACGGGCGCGCCCGACGACCTCACCCGCGCTCATGAGCTCCGCCGTCTCGAGCCAGCGCTGCAGGTCCTCCGCGGTGGGTCCGGTCGGCCTCGCCAGGTCACGCAGCGCAATGGCGATGTTGGCGTAGCCGTCCTTGCGGCCGAGGTCGGCGGTGTTGGCCGCGCGCGCCCCGAGGGCCAGGCTGCGGCGGTCCATCAGCTCGATCAGATCCTGAAGCGGCGAGGGTCGCGGATCGGTGTCGTCGTCGTCCTCAGCGTCCTCGAAGGCGTCCCACAGCGCGCGATCGAGGCGGTCCGTGATCACGTCACGAACGCTCTGAGTGAGGCGCTCCTCCAGCCAGCGCACCTCGTCGATCTCCCCGTCGACCACGTCGATGGAGGCCACCGCGGCGTCCATGGCCCGGCCCTCCGGGAAGATGGCGAGGACAAAGCCGTTGGCGCGAGGACGAACCTGCTGGGCGCGCCATCCCGGCTGGCCGTTGAAGCTGTCGAGAGTCACGTCGATGGCGGCGATACGAACGGCGGGGCGCTCCTTGGGCTGCTTCGTTGCCGATTTGGCGGGCGTACTGACGCCGCTCAGTTTCTCGGCGACGCGCCGCGCGCGGGCGACGACGGGGGCCCACCCCTTGCCGTCCTCGATCGCCTCCTCGGCGCGGCGGAGATAATAGGCGTACTTCTTTGGCGGTAGACCAAGCGCCTTGAGCGCGCTGCGGGCGTCCTCGAAACGGACGGCCTCCGCAGGTGCTGCCAGCCGAACGGTGACGGTATCAGGTAACGATTTGACGGTCCTCCGCGCTGCGTCGGCGACGCGAGGCTCGCCAGGGCGGCCCGCGTGGTGAGCGTCTACCGGGTTTTTGCCGTCCCAGACGCGGCCATTGTACGAGATCCGGTACGTTTGACCGTTCGGCAGCAGGAGTTGTCCGTCAGGAAAGGTCGAAGCGCCCTCGCGGCTCGCCTCGACGACCAGGCGGTATTCGTGGCTGGCCTCTTCCAGAGAGGAGACGTGCTTCTCGACATCAAGCGCTGGAAAGCCAGAGGTCGCCTCGCGCTGGATCCTGAGAGTCATGGGAGCCCTGGCGTCGCCGCCGTTACCGGGAAGCGCGCGGCTCGCCTGCGGCGCTGCGCGCTGCGCAGCAGACGTATCATTGGCGATCGTTGCGATCTCTGTGACCAGATTGTCGAAATCCTCCCAGGCGACGGCCGGGAACGTGCGCTCCACACGTCCATCGTGCTTCTCTACGAGTGCGGTGACGTCATAGATCAGCGGATGCCGTGCCACGTCGAGCACCAGCTGGAGCGCCGCGGTCGGGCTGACATAATTCAGGATGAGACGGCTGCCGTCTCGCCGCGGTGGTCGCTGGTACTGATAGATATGCTCGGCGAGCTTCAAGAACCGGTTGTCCATACGCGCGGCCCACCGCATCCACGCGTGCTCGGCGCGCGCAGCCTGTTCGAAGTCGTCGCGTAGCTCGGTGGGCATCCGCCCCGACATCAATCGCGGCGCCGGCCGGGGCGGGACCTGCTCCATCCTCGATGCGAGGGCACGCGCCGCCGTTGTATTGGGCGCGCGCCAGGTCGCCAACGCCGGTGAGAAGCCGCCTTGCAGCAGCTCGATCTCGTGCTCGAGCGCCGGGAGGTTCGCCCAGACAAGGACGATCTGGCCCTCATGATCGTAGCTCGAACTTTTGCCCGAAATCTCGGCTGCGAGGACATGGCGCGCCCAGATCCGGGTGGCCGGTTGAATCTTTGCCTCCCACCGCCAGAACTTGTCGTCGCGCACACGCGTTCCATCAGGGCCGTCGGGGTCCGCTGTCATCACGCCGAGAGTAAAGACTCTCTGTGCGCCAACATTGGGCAGTGCTTCGGTATCCTGGGTCGCCAACGCGCCGGGGAACACGTAGCGCACTTCGAGGCCGTCGTTGGACCATTGCGTGTGGAGCCCATGAATGTGCGTGGTGTTGGTGGGGAGCATCGACCTACTCCATTGAGATTCCGGGCGGGAGGTGGGAGGCGCGAGGCTTGGCCGGCGGGGTATGCAATGCGCCAGGCGGTAGCGATGCCTCGGCACCACCAGGCCCCGGGGTGCGAGCACCGGTCGGTGACGGCGTGCCAGCGCCTAGAGGCGGCTGTTCGTTGGCTGCGTCGCCGCTGAGCAGGTTGTGCGGTATCTTTCGATCCCACCAATCCGCGGCGGTCTCCTTGAGCGCGCCGAACTTTGCGCCGCTGGCCGGGGCGAGCTCCAGATATCGCTGCCAGCCCGCGGTCGATGGGGGGAGCAGTTCGCCCGCGAGCGCGTCCCACGTGGCGAGCGCCAGCTTTCCGTCGACGACGACCGGCAGGAGGCCCTCGCCCTCCGACTGCGCGAAGCCGGCGGTGATCGCAGCGCGCACGCGCGGCCAGTGGCGATCGACCCAGGCATCCGCGGCGCCGATCCAGCCCAGGGTCTCGAGATCCCCCCGACCATAGCGAAACGTCTCGGTGATCTTTCGGTCGATGCCGGCCGCAGTGTTCGCGTCGTCATCGTCCGGCCACGCCGGTCCGCCCTCGCGCGGTAGGTGGTCCGGCGACAAGTTGAGGCCGCTGACCAACTCCCAGGTCGGCGAGCCGGCGGCGCGCAGGCCAATACGCTCGCCGTTCGGCGTGGCGAGGACACGGCCGAACTCGAGGTGCTCGAGCTGACCCGCCGCGCCGGCCCGCGGCCGGGCGACGCGCAGACCCTCGTACACGAAGGCGCTGCCGTCCTCGGGGACGATGAGCTCGGTGTCGCGGACGGCATACATCCACGGCTTCCAGGGCCACGCCTCGGGGTCCATCTTCGCCAGCTCCTCGAGCCGCTCCTCGCCCTCCTCGCGCAGCCTGGCGGCGCGCTCGGGGCTCTGGCTCGCGCGCGCGTCGCGAAACCGGCCATTCGCCTGGCGCAGGAGCCTGGCGGCCTCTTTGGCGACCACGGCGCGGGTCTCCGCGATCCTGCGCTTCTTCTTCTCGTCGAGCATCCGCTGGGTCTTTGCCTTGTCGCGGGAGATCATCAGCAGGATGTCCTCGGGGGTGAGCTGCTGCTGCGCCGCCGGGTTGTTGGTGTCTCGCTTCTGCGACTTGAGCAGGTCAGCGAGCCAGGTCGCCTTGCCATTGACGAGGTCGAAGCGGTAGCCGTCCATCGAGCGGTCGGCGAAGTAGTAGAAGATGTTGATAGTGCCGAGCGTGTTGCCCTGGCGGACGCCACGGCCGTTTCGTTGCTCGAGGTCCGCGGAGGTCCAGGGCAGGTCGATGTGGTGCAGCATGCAGGTACGTACCTGCAGGTCGACGCCCTCGTTGGC
>JAYUXQ010000848.1:0-3589 GCA_043752905.1 Nannocystis sp.
GGCACGTCGAGGGTGAGGGTCCAGGGGTCGGGCTTGATGCAGTTGGCGCCGCAGGGGCAGCCGTCGAGCGCGTAGATGGGGCCGGGGGCGAGGTCGTAGTTGCTGCCGATGAACTCCAGCGCGCCGCAGCCCGGGTCCTCGCCGACGTGCACGAGGGTGGCGTCGACGACGATGCCGTCGCCGCCGCAGAGGCCAGCGCCGGTGGTGCCGGCGGTGGTGCCGGTGGTGTCGGCGGTGGTGGCGGTGGTGTCGGTGCCGACGTCGGTCGTATCGGTGCCGGGCTCGCTGCTCGGGGGAGGCTCCGAGGTGCCCGGCTCCGAGGTGAACGTGCCGGCGCTGGTGGTCGTCTGGCCCGTCGGGTTGGTCGGGTCGGAGGCGCTCGTGGTCGGGCTGGTCGGGTCGGAGCTGGGGCTGGTCGGGTCGGATGTGCCAGTGCTCTCGTCGCCGGTGCTGCCGTCTGTGCCGGTGCTCGCGGTGATGTCGTTGTTACACGCGAGCAGCAGGCCGGGGATCAAGGCAAGGATAAGGGTACGCATCTCGACAGGGTAACCGCGCGGGCGCTGGCCGTCGAGGCCGCTCCCTGCCCGTGCGTTCATGCGCTCATGTGCTCGCGAGGTACACGCGGATGCGCGTTCGCTTGCCGGCCTGCAGGCGAAGACAGCCGCCCTCGAAGTCGGAGCCGCGCAGGAGCGTGGTCGGATCGAGGATCGGCTCGCCGTTGATCTTCACGGCGCCCTGCTCGATGCGCTGCTTGGCCTCGCGGCGCGACTTGAAGGCGTCGACGCCGGGGAGCGTGACGAGGTCGACCAGCTTGAGCTCGCTGACCTCCGCGCGATGCTCGGGCACGGCGCTCCAGTCGTCGCCGCCGCCGAAGGCCTGACGCGCGGCGGCCTCGGCCTGATCGGCGGCGGCCTTGCCGTGCAGCAGGCGCGTGGCCTCGTGCGCGAGGCGGGCCTTGGCGGCGTTGAGCGCCGCGCCCTCCGCCTGCGTCATCGCGGTGATCTCGGCGATCGAGAGCTCGGTGAAGACGCGCAGGTACCTGGCGACGTCGCGGTCGTCGCAGCCGATCCAGAACTGGTAGTAGTCGAAGGGCGGCAGGCGCTCGGCATCGAGCCACACGGCGCCGCGCTCCGTCTTGCCCATCTTGCGGCCGTCGGCGGTGGTCAGCAGCGGGAGGGTGAGGCAGTGCGGGGTCGCGGCCTCGTCCTCGGGGGTCATGCGGCGGATCAGCTCGATGCCCGCGACCATGTTGCCCCATTGATCACTGCCGCCGAATTGCAGGGTGCAGCCGTGATGGCGGTAGAGGTGCAGAAAGTCGTACGACTGGAGCAGTTGATAATTGAACTCGAGGAAGCTCAGCGGGATCTCGGCGTCGAGGCGGTCGCGGTAGGTCTTGACGGCGACCATGCGATTGACGGTGAAATGGCGCCCGATCTCGCGCAGGAAGTCGATGTAGCGCAGCTCGAGCAGCCAGTCGGCGTTGTCGAGCATGACGGCGTCGTTGGGGGCGCCAGTGTCGAAGTGCAGGAACTGCCCGAGCTGGGCCTTGAGCGCGGCGGCGTTGGACGCGATGTCGGCGGCCGAGAGCAGCTTGCGCGCCTCGTTCTTGCCGGAGGGATCGCCGACCATCGCCGTGCCCCCGCCGACGATGACGATCGGGCGGTGACCGCAGCGTTGCAGCGCGCGCATCGCCATTACCTGCACGAGGTGACCGACGTGCAGCGACGCGCCCGTCGGGTCGTAGCCGACGTAGAAGGTGACGGTCCCCGAGGCCATGTCGGCGTCGATCGCCGCGAAGTCGGAGGCCTGCTCGAAGTACCCGCGCTCGAGGAAGGTGGCGAGGGCAGGGGAGCGCGCTTGAGGGGCAGGCGAGGCGGTCATGGCCGGCGAAGGATAGCGCAGTCCGGCGGCCCGCTGGCCAGCGGCGAGGGAGCGCCTCAGAGGGCGGCGGGGGTGTCCTTGGGCTGCTCGTGGAGGGCGGCGAGGCGCTGCTCGTGCTCGTCGAGGGCGCGGCGCAGGCCGAGCAGGCGGTCGTTGACGCGCCGTCGGAACCGCTGGTGGAGGTCCTTCTCGCGGAACAGCTCGTCGGCCAGCTGCATGGCGACCAGCAGGGCGACGCGCTGGAGCCCGCTGGTGTTGGTGATCCGGCGGCCGCCGGAGAGCACGCGCAGGTGGGCGTCGACGTACTCGGCGAGCTGATGGACGTACTCGGCGCCCTCGTCGCTGCGAATGGTGAGCTGCTGCCCGGCGATCTCGACCTGAACCGACCGTTTCACGCCGGCACGATAGCGCGGGCGCGCGCCGCTGTCACCGGCCGGGCGGGCGCGGGGGTCCATCGAACACGCGAGGATCGATCGCCCGCGCCCGGGCGCGGGCCCTGTCGGCGGCTGTGACGTCGTTCGCGGCGGTATACACCTCGGCGGCGGCCGCGTGCAGGTCGGCGGTGTTCCACGGGGTCGCCAGCGCCTCGGCGAGGACCGCCTGGGCCGCGTCGACGCGCCCGGCCTCGAGGTACGCGCGGGCCAGCGAGATCTTCGCCTCGGCGTTGGGACGCGTGCGATGGTTGGCCTCGGCGATCGCCAGCGTGCGCGCCGGGTCCTCGCTGAACTCGAGGAAGTGATCGAGGGCGTGGCCGTAGGCGGCCTGCGGGAAGCGCAGCAGCTGGGCCTCGTAGATCTCGCCGGCTCTCGTGATCAGGCGCTTGGCGTCCCCGGTGCGTCCGACGGCGAGGTGGATCGCGGCGGTCGCGTCCATGAACTCGGGGCTGTGCGTGCGGCGGATGATGTCGGCGTAGGCCGCGAGCGCCTCGTCAGTCCTGCCTTGCAACGTCAGGATCTCGGCGATGTGCTCGTCGATGAGCCAGTAGCCGTCGAGCTCGGCCGCGGCGTCGCGGTAGTGGGCGAGCGCGTCGTCGTGACGCCCGCGCCCCAGGTCCATCAGGCCGAGCTGGAGGTGCAGCCACGCGATCGGCTCACCCTCACCGGATCGCATTTTTACGAGGGCCCGGTGATAGATGTCCTCGGCGGCCAGGAAGTCGCCGGTCTTCCAGCGGTACAGGGCGAGGCGCGAAAGGTCGGTCACGTCCTCGCTGGCCGCCAGGGCCCGCTCGAAGCCCTGCAGCGCCTCGGCGTAGCGACCTTGCGCGAAAGCCAGGTCGGCGTGAAGGGCCACGAGCGCGCGGCGGTCCGCATCGGTGACGATTGGGAAGCCGGCGATCGTGGCGAGATCTTCGGCGACGCGGTCGAGGCGGTGCAGCGTGAAGTTCAGGCTGACACGCGTGAAGAACGGACCGACGCCGTCGCCCGCGACCGCGAATGCGCGGTCGACCTGCTCCTGAGCCTTCGCGTAATCGTTGTAGTCGCCGCTGAGGCGGGCGCGCGTGAGGTACAGGTTCGCGGCCTGCTCGAGCGCGAGCCACCCGCGCGGCTGGGCCTCGACGCGCGTGAGCACGGCGGCGATCCTGGCATCGATGCGCGCGAGCTCGTCGGCATATCGCAGCACGGGGGCCGGCATTGTCACGGAGGGCGCGGCGATCGTCGGCACGGGCGCGGCCGCGATGGCCGCAGGTGCGGAGCTCTGACAGGCGAGC
>JAYUXQ010000849.1:0-3580 GCA_043752905.1 Nannocystis sp.
GGCAGGACCTGCCGAATGGAGCGGCGTCGCTGCTCCCAGGCCGCCCTCGGCTCGCTCGCCGCGGGTGGGACCGGCGCGGGTTCGAGGGATCCGGTGACCGTGGATCGGGACGGCGGTGCGAGGCCGACCCACCCGGCGACCCCGGCGGCGCCGATGCTGGCGCCCAGGACGACTTTTGCGGTCATGCTCATATCATTGCCTCTCGTGGGACTTTTCATAATGCTCGGTGGGCCGGCGAGGATCGCCGCCGACCAGGTCGAGCGCGCGTCGAACTTCTCGTCGAGCGCGCCGCGTAGACGTTGCAGGGAGCGGTGGATCCGGGACCGCACGGTGGCGGCCGGGATGGCGAGCGCGCGCGCGATCTCGGCGGCGCTCTCGCCCTCGAAGTAGCGTCGCACGATGATCTTGCGGTCGTCGGCGTCGAGTCGGTCGAGCGCGGCGACCAACATGCGCAGCACCTCCAGCCGCACCAGCTCGTGTTCGGGGTGCGCGCTCGTCCCGGAGATCGCCGCGTGCCGCTCGCGCTGCTCGCGTCGCGCACCGGACCGTCGCCGCATGTTCAGAATGTTGCGCAGGACGGTCGAGAGCCACGGGCGCACCGGTCGCGTCAGGTCTCGCGGGGGCTCGCGCCACGCGGTGACCAGCGTCTCCTGCACGAGGTCGTCCGCCTCGTCGGCGTCACGGGCGAGGGTGACGGCGAGGCGCCGCAGCCACTGCAGGTCGTCGAGCGCGGCCGTGATCGATCCGGGGGCTTGCATGGAGGTCACCCCCAGCATGCCGCCGCGACGCAAAGCGTTGCAGGCGATTTGTTCTGCGCCCGTTGCGCCGGGATCAAGCGGTCAAAACAGCGGGTTTTTCGGGTTTAGTGGCAGGCCGAGCTGCATGCGCCCGAAGTTCTCGCCCGCGGAGTCGAAGTCGACGCCGGTGTGGGCGACCATCGGGTGCACGTCGCGCCACTGGCGTTGCAGCGGGTTGCTCTCGCAGCTGGCGGCCGCGCCGCTGACGAGGTAAATGCGCTCGACGGCCCGCACGCACAGGGTCGTGATATATGCGTAGTCGCGACGCACGCCGCCGACACGCCCGTCAAGGTGGGATCCGCCCGCGCGCCGCGACGAGGATGGCGAGCAGCAGGCCGGCGCCGTTTTGCACGCCGAGCACGAGCGCCGCGAAGTACGGGAAGAAGAACAGCTCGGGCGTGGGCGCCGGATAGCCGACCTGCCAGCCGAGCGCGAGCGGGTGCGCCAGGCACAGCGTCGTGCCGACCGCCGACAGCGCGCTCCAGTCGATCATCAGCGCCGCGAGGCTGCGGCGCGCGAGCAGGTGCAGGCCGATCGCGGCGAGGCTCCAGGCGATCCCCAGGATGACGGTAAATTGCAAAAACTCCTCGCGAAAAGCGACCGAGCTGAGATCGAAGCTGCCGCGCAGCCCGGCCTGTAATGCATATACGAGGAGGCAAGCGACAGTGACGAAGCCGGCGCCGAACATCGCAGCGTGCTTGACCTCGGGCGAGGTCACGCGATGCATGCGACGCTGACCGACGAATATGAGGATCAGCAGCGCGAGGCAGGGCAGGGCCCTGGCGGCTTGCTTCCAGCGCGAGCGCGCGTGGAAGCGCGCCCAGCTGCCCTCGCTCGCTGGCATCAAGCTGCGCAGCTGGGCCTGGTTCTCGGCCCGGAAGCGTTCGACGCTGGCGTGGCGGTCGTCGAGGTATCCGGCCGGGAACGCGTCCGGGTCGGCGATCTCCCACAATGCATCGAGGTCGTCGTCGCCGGCCCGCATCTCGGCCGGGAATGGCAGGCCGAGCAGCAGCGCGAGCGAAGGGCCGATCGTGGTGCTGCGCAGTTCACCCTGATCCGGCAGGTGCCGCACACCGACACCCGCGTGACAGGTGAGCACGTGCGCCACGCGGTCCTGCTGGCCCCCGTGGCCGCCGCGCAACGAATGGCCGTGATCCGCGGTGACGATCACGAGGTCACGCGAGAGGTCGAGGGTGGCGAGGAACTCGGACAGCTCGCGGTCGGCCCGCGCCACCGCGGCCTGATACTGCGACGACCCGGCGCCGTACTCGTGGCCAGTCTCGTCGATATACAACGGATGGATCAGGCGTATGTCGGCAGGCGGGGCCAGGCGAAAGAAGTTCTCGGCGCGCTCGGCAAGCAGATATTGACCGAAAATGTCGGGGAACAGCTCGCGCCACCAGGGCACCTCGCTCACCACCGACACCCCGAGGCCCGCCGCTCGCGCGACCTCCCATATCGACTGCGCGGCCACCGGCGTGGTGTCGTCATTGCCCCGGGCGCCGGTCCGGTCCTGCTCGAGCCCGGTCGACAGCACGGCGTAGACCGGGCGTGACAGTGACAGCGAGCCGACGTGGGTCTTGCGGCACTGGCCACGCGCTTGCAGGAGCGAAAGCGATCGCATGGTCTGCGCCTCGAGGTAGCCGAGGCCGTCGAACACGACGAACGCGGTTTGGCGCGGTCGGCGCAGGTCGAACGCGGGGTCGATGCGGTCGGCGACCTCGACGCGATGAAAGCCGGCGTGCGACGAGTGGCGTGCGGAGTAGCTGCGGCCGAACAACGCCGACAGGCACAGGCCGAGCATGCAGCAGGCGATGAGGAGCAGCAGGCGGCGCCGTGGGTCCATCGGGATCATGAGCATGGATCCGGTCGCGTCGCGGCGCAGCGCTCGAAGTGCTGCTACGAGGATCGCCCATGTTTCGTCCTGCGCTGCTGCTCGGACCGCTCGCTCTGCTCGCCTCTGCGTGTGCGCCGAAGTGGCACTCGGCCACGCTGGTCGACGGCCGGGCGGTGGCGAGGGCCTTGCACGATCCGGTCGGGCTGGCAATGCCCTTCGACCCCGCGTCGGTCCCCGACTTCAGGGCACCACAAAAGGTCCGGCCCTGCTGCGCCTTCGGCGTCGACCTCAAGGCCAAGGTCGGCCCGGTCCCGGTGCCCCTGTACGAGAACGAGAACATCATCTCGCCGGACAGGATCGGGCCGCATGGCTACGACAAGGGCGAGCTGACCAAGGAGAACAACGGGCTGGTATACACCTGCCGCGGCGGCTTCATCGACCTCGCGCACGTGCGCGACATGGGGGACAACACGCTCTTTCTCGCCATGCAGATCGCGCGCGGCCTGCCCGGGGAGCTGACGATCCAGATGCCCGATCAGGGCACCAAGCGGCGCATCACGATCAAGCCGGTGCCCGGGGCGCTGCTGGCCCGCCACGGCCGCTGGACGATCGCCACGGCGCTCGCCAGCTATATCGCCTACGACCTTTCGATCTGGCACGAAGTGGTAACCTGGTACGGCTGGGAGAGCACCCTGGGCATCTCCGAGAAGCTCTCCGCGTTCTCGCCCGAGGACCTATACTCCAACGTGCTCGGCATCAACATCGCGGCGGGCATCGTGCTCGAGCGCGAGGCCAGCTCGCGCGATCAGTATGACCGGAGTATGGAGGTGTGGATCCGCGAGTCGATGCGTCGCCTCGGCGGGGTCCAGGAGGCCCAGGGCCGCACGGCGATGAAGGCCGTCGACGGGCTATGGTGGGACTCGAGCAAACGGTTGCCCGACTGGAA